>CAYFZH010000005.1:0-23889 GCA_964347785.1 uncultured Candidatus Saccharibacteria bacterium | reverse complement strand
TGGGTTCTCCTCTGCCTCCTCTCCGCCGGTCTCATCTGGAGTCTCCTGCATCTCCTCACCCTAATGCCAGGGTTAAATGAGGCTCTCACCCCCTTCGTCGACATCCTCCCTGCCACTGTGTGGTACTTCTTACCCAAGGCGAGTGAGATCTTGGTCCAGCAAGTGATCATCTCTGCTCTCGTTCTTGCTCTCCACTCTCGCTTCCACTCTCTCGGTGATGTGAAGTTGTGGTATGTCCTCACCTTCGGCAGTGCACACGTAGCTCTCTTTGCCCTAAGTGGCACTCCGACTCCCTACGCCACTCTTATGACTCTAGGTGCCGTCGCCTCTACCTTCGTCTTCCCTCACTTTATATTGAAGGTACGTGGAGGCTTCCTCTACAGCTATATGATCCACCTCTGTTTCTACATCTCACTCGCCTTCCTTCTCCGGATTTAATGATGTGAATAGCAAAAAGCAGGTCTCGGTTAGAGACCTGCTTTGACCACTTATTCCTTATAGGAACTTAGGTCCATGCACTAGAGCCCGCTTACGCTTGGGACGACACCCGCCGGGAGCACTGAGGCACGGAAGGCGAGGATCGTCTGCAGAGTTTCGAAGAACGTGAGGAGGGTGTTCTCGAGACCAGCAAAGATTCGCGGGACGAGGAACTTGAGCATGACTATGGCTAGCCCAAGCCCGATGACTCTGAGTATTTTCATACAAAGTTTATCGAGGGAAGCTTGGAAGTGGTGTGACTAGCACCACTCTAGCCCTAATCAGGCTGCCCCCCTCCTGTCTAAAAGCGCCTTGCACTTACAGACAAGAAAGGAGGTTCCTGAAACGAGGAGAATGTAAAAGTACTACACTATTATAGTAACAAAAAATAGGTATATGTCAATACCTTAGACTTAGAAAAGGTTCTGTGGAAGCCACTCGATCATCCGCTTCCTGTGCTGGTCCAAACTCCAAGATCCGTTGGATTTGAAGAGAGAAGCATGAGCCTGTTTGAACTTCTCGAGGATTGCGAGAGAAGCTCGAGGGTAACCTAGAGGCATATTTTTATTGAAACTCTCCATAAACTCCGATGCTGTCATCGGTAGTTCGTATGAGTAAACTTTTACCACTGGCTTTTTCATTCCCCTATAATACCACAAATAGACAAAATATTCAATGTTTATTAGAACTTTTCTCCCGCTCTCTCTATCTGTTCGTCAAAGGTCATCTTGATATAATTCCTGTCGTCTATCCCCTGTAATCTATATATCTGGTTAGCAGTGCAGATGAGGGCATCATCTTTCTTGAATCCGAGTTTCTCAGCGGTAGCGTAAACTTTATCCCAAGTTTCCCCCTCTATCTCTATATATGGTTTGAGCAATGGCCAAGAGTCGAGATCGCACTCTACTCCATCGAGAAGATACCTAGTCCTCTTATTCTCCTGATACATCTTCTCGATAAGTCCTGTTCTTAGAAGAATTTCTCTAGTTGCATCGAAATCTTGTACAACAGTTTCCTTCTCATACATTCCTTCATCATCACCAACAATAGAATGAATGTCTTTGGTCAGACGTTGTTTGAAAGTAAGGGTCACCTTGTCACCCTCATCGCGGAGACGAAGCCAAGCACCCTGTTTGTCGAGCTTGAAGTCTGGATAGTCAAAGACAACTCGACGATAGTGGAAGTCACCAACCTTTTCTGCACCGAGTCCAACTAACTTCTTCTCTAGAGAATCCTTATCAACATTGATAAATTTGATTTCAATTTCTTCCATAATAATTACAACTTACTTATATCCCCTTCTTGAAGATCACACTTCCTGAGTCCGTCTTGAGGAGGAGTACTAGGTCACCAGACTCGGTGAAGATACGTCTATCAGACTCGGCTACCATTCTTACAAACTCTGCTTCCTGAGAACCCTCACAGAACATCTGAGTGGAGAGGAAGGGTCCGAAGGAGAGAGTACCCCAAGCGCCTGAAGTGTAACTAGCGCTGAAGCCGTTACAGTCTGTCGTGCCGAAGACGTAACCATCTGCGCTGTCGAAGGTGACGCTATACATCTCGGGCTTAGTAGGCTTCACCACCTTGCCGTCGCTATACTTGGTCTCTACCCAGAGCCACTTAGGTCCTGCGAGGATATAAAGATCCTTACCTTCTACTACGATTTCTTCTGCCTTATCCCCTTCCTTCTCCTTGGCGAGTCTAGCTCTCTCCTCTGCGCCATTTCTCACCCAGAGGGTAAGAGAGGTCACTATAGTGACTGCGATGAGTAGAGCTATGGTTATATCCTTCTTATTCATAGACATACAGGATACTCGAAATCCGACTTTGTGCTAGTGGTTCTAATAGCCTAATAGGAAAAGCCCCCAGCAACGCGCGTTGCTGGGGGCTCAAATCAGGGAACAAGTCTCCACGGCAGTTCAGTACCGCCCTTGAAGACTCTCACACCATCGATCTTCTCAGGTACCAGAAGACGGGCACGCTCGATGGTCATCATCTCCGAACTCACTCCCACGCCGTAGACGTCGAGGAAGTTTTTCGAAAGAAATGCCCCGAGATGTTCCAAGGCATTGTCTTCGTCGAAGACTGTTGTATACAACTCCACAGCTGTCAGCGCGGTAAAGATACCTGCCGCACAACCATAGCAACGCGACTTCAGACTCTCGTCATGTGGAGCTGAGTCTGTCCCCGCTCCGAACCGCGGATTGCCCGAAGTCACGTAACTTCGTACCTTGAGACGATCCGCCTCACGCTTCGGTACTGGTTTGCAGTAGTGAGCTGGGTTCATCCCACCCCAGAACATGGCGTTCCTGTTGATCATGAGGTGGTGGGCTGTCACTGTCGCGTAGATATTGTAGCCAGCACCTGCGATAAACTCAGCCACGTCTCCATCAGTGATGTGCTCACACACCACTCGCAGTTCTGGGAAAGTTCTGATAAGTGGCAAAAGGTCGCGGTCGATAGAGATGATTTCACGATCGAACTCGTCGACATCTTCCTCAACTGCTTCGAAGTGACCGAGGAGGGGGATCCTGTGCTTCTCCATCGCCTCGAACACCTTGTAGCGACCGAAGAGATTCTGCACGCCATGTGCCGAGCCAGTAGTCCCACCCTGACCCTTCTGGTTCGCCATGTAGAGCTTCACCGCTTGCCACGCACCTTTTCTGAACCCTTGCACCACTTCCTCCGGACTGATGTCGTCTGTGAGATAAAGTGTCATACACGGGTAGAAATCGGAACTTTCTGGCAGGATCGAATTGATCCTTTCGCGATAAGCGCGAGCCTTCTCGATCGTTGTGATGGGAGGAGAAAGGTTCGGCATGATGACAGCTCCCGTAGCACGCTGTCGAAGCGTCCACGGGAGCACGTTCTTGAGCATCTCACCGTCACGCACATGCAAGTGACGATCGAACCATCTGGGAACCGTCACAGACTGTACCAAGCCGGCTTGGTCGAGCAACTCCTTTACTGTTGGCACTCGAACTCCTTGAAGACAAAAGATGTTGGTTTCCACGGAGTGCGGAGATGGATCGCACCGAAGCTCACAGCCTTCGCTCCAAGCTTCCTGACTTTATCCATATCTTCAAACTCCATAATGCTGGGAGCAATCACAGGCACCAGACCTTGCTGAGCCAGTGACTTCACCGCTGTCCAGTTATGCCCCTGTGCAGGCTTACCAGAAACACCACCTCCTCCTCCACCCACTCGCTCTTCGAGTCTAGAGAGAGGAGTACGCTCACCGTCCACAAAGACCGTCTTCCACGGCACACTATTGAGAGAGATAGCTTCCGCCACTCCCGCAAGTCCGTGTGCAATAGAGAGATAGTCTTGGTCAGCTGAGACCTTCACAATGATCGGGTGACGCGAAGCACGTTTGACCGCCTTCACACTATCGATCACCATTTCTGTCATCTCCATCGCATGTCCCGTGTTGGGACATGAGACGTTGACCTCAAGGGCCACGAGTTGGAAGTCATTGAGTCTCTCCGCCATCTCCACAAGCTCCTTCTCATCACCGAAAATTGATCCAGCGATGTGGAACATCTGGAAGTCGATGGTAGGAGCAACTTCTCGACACCACCATTCGATACCGGGGTTAGTCAGACCGATTTTGTTGACCGCACCACCTCTGATTAGGCGGACACAGCTCCAAGGCTTCCACCAGCGCAAGTTCCCTGCACGCGGGTGGCGTGTCAGAGATTTGATTACGACGGTAAAGAGTTCTGGTCTGATAAGACCGAGCCACACCAAGGGTCTCTCCCAAGGCCAACCCTTGCCGTCGAAGGCAAGGGCGCCACTTGCGACCACGTACCTGAGTACATGACCGTTAGAAAGGGTAATCATTCGGCAATTCCTCCAGTCTCTGAGTTATCAATGTTCAAAATCTCCCACTACCCTATCTCAAGAACTGTTCATAATCAAACTGTGGTCATAACTAAGTTTTATTTAAGACAATACAACTCTACATCCCCAAGGAGCCCAAGAACTCCTTCAACTCCTCCCCTTCGATCTTTCTATATTCATCCTCTTTGAGATCACCTATCTTTATATTCATCACTCGTACACGCTTCAGTGTATCCACTTCGTTATGGAGCTCGGTACACATGCGTCTGATCTGATGCTTCTTGCCTTCGGTGAGAATAATTTTAAACTTCTTCTCCCCCATAATCTCTACCTCACATGGTCGAGTGAGGTCCGCGTCTATCTGCACCCCTGCCTCCATCTTCTCTTCGAAGTTGCTACGGAGCTTCTCCTTGGTTGTCACCACATACTCCTTCTCGTGATAGTACTCTGGGGAGAGAAGCTTCTCGGTGATCCGTCCGTCGTTCGTAAGGATTATGAGCCCGCTCGAGTCCTTGTCTAGTCGCCCCACAGGAAATATTCCTTCGACCTTGACCCTGTCATTCACATCCTCCTCTCCCTTGGGTGCCGAGTGGGTGAGTATTCCTCTAGGCTTGTTGTAAGCAAGGTAGATGAGCTTTCTACTCTTGTTCGCACGGTAGCGGACCTCGACCTTATCACCCTCTTGGACCATATCCCCCAGCTTTGCCACTTTGCCATTGACGAAGACAGTGCCGAGAGAAATAAGCTCATCTGCACCCCTACGCGTAGAGTGCTTGAGTTCGGCTAGATATTTGTTGATTCGTATAGGAAATTTCTTCTCCATCTGCGGAGTATAACACAAGGAGATTCTATCTACGCTGAGATTCTACTTTAGAAATTCAAGCTTCTTCACACTTGCGCCACTCTCAGTCATCTGCGCATGCACAGAGACTCTAGTAACCTCTGTAAACTTTTCTGGGCCACATACAGACTTGGTTCCGTCTAGCTGTGTACACTGACTCTCTGAGTTGAAGAAGAGAGGCACAACATGACCCGCTTCTCCCTTGTCTTCGAAGATTAGGTGCCAATTCTTAGGGTCAAATGGCTTAGGCACAGAAGCCTTGAGTAAGTAGCCCTCCTTTTCGAAACTGAACTCTCTCTCAGGTGCAAACTCTCCTGCTGAACACTGGATACTGTTGATATACCATCCTTCCTTATACTTCTTGAGTTCAACCACAGCTTGTTCGGTCACCTTCTTGTCTCTAGAGGTTACGAGTATCTGAGTCTCGTTATCATCCACATATATATTTCTCATAGAAACACCTGTGGGCACGACAGTTTGGCACAAGACTGGGTCAGGAGTCTTAGTTGGATTAGTCTGGAGGCTCGTCAAGCTCGCTCTGAGAGATTTGCTTAGGATGGGAGAGTTCGCAAGAGTGCTTAGGCTAGGGTCTGCAGTGGTAGGCTCTTTGACAGCCTTAAGCCACTGATCGTAGAAGTTTATAGTGGTATCAGTAGCATCAAGCTTGGAGACCTGTTGCTGACTCCCACTGTAGAAGAAATATGCTAAGCCGATAATTACTGCGAGCACTATTACGGATACGATAATCTGTATTTTTTTCATATTTTTATTCATACCATAATAGCATATCTAGTCAAATGTAAATAAGAAAGACCGCCTCGCACCGAAGTGCTTGGCGGTCTTGTATATCTAGTTCACTACCTCCTCTTTGTGTTCGTTGTACTGGCGCCAGAGCTCTTGGAACTCAGGACAGCTTGTGAGCAACTCCGAGAGTGTCCCCGAGGCGATAACTCTCCCTCCGCCAAACATGTAGATCTTGTCGAACATGGGAAGTAGGTGGAGTCTGTGGATCGAGGAGATGACCGTCTTGTCTCGGAACTCTCTGAAGATGTTCCGATAGACCTTCATCTCCGTAGCCGTGTCGAGACTCGAGGTAGGCTCGTCGAGGAGCACTACGTCCTTGTCGTAGCAAGCGAGTAGTCCGCGCGCGAGCGCCAGACGCTGTTGCTCACCACCAGAGAGGTTGACACCCTTCTCCTTGATCGAGGAGTCAAACTTCTTCGGCAGACCTTCCGCTACTTCGGTAAAGCACGCCATGTCGGTGAAGTGTCGGACGAAGTCAGCCTCGTACTCTGCCCCCAGAGTGATGTTCTCGAGGATTGTGGTGGCAAAGATCTCTGGGTTCTGAGGGACCAGAGCGATAGCTCGACTGATCCCTCTGAAGCCGTCTCTGACCTCAACCCCGTCGCAGAAGAGTCTCCCGCTAGTAGGGTGGTAGAGGTCGCGTACGAGCTTAAGGAGAGTAGTCTTACCACTCCCACTCTCACCGACCACAGCGTAGTTCCTACCACGCTCGAAGGAGAGTGAGACACCCTTCAGATGTTCATCGCCCTTGCCGGTACTTGAGTAGGAGAAGCTTAGATCCTCGACCTCCAGATATTGCCAATCACTCGGCAACACGTGGTTGACGAAGTTCTCAGTCCTGAAGTCAGAAGTCAATTCTTCGGCGTTCAAGATACGAGACTTACGCTTGACCATGTCACTGTAGTCACCAGTGAAGCGGAAGAAGAGGTTACTCACCTGCTCGAGGTATTTGATGAGGATAAAGAGCGTCCCCAACATCACCCCCTGTTTCGCCCCAAGGTTCTGCCAGAAGTAGACTGTGAGCACGGTGACAGTCATCAGTGTGCAACACATGTTGGTGAGGAACCACTTAGTCTCGTTCAGACGTTGATTGTGTCTGAAGAGTTCATACGGCTTCTCAGTCCTGTGCATAACCGCTTGGAAAACAAGCTTCTCCACGCGCAAGATGATCACCGTCGAGATGTTCGAGATAGCGTCGAAGACGCTCGCCGAGATCTCGTTCTCAGACTTGTTCAGCTCCTTGTACTGCGGGATCATCACGCGGTCAAACCGTATGGTAATCCAAACAGATATGACGAGCATCAGAAGTACGACTACTGCAGCAGACCAGCCACCGAAGTAGACGAGCATCACGATACTCACCGCGAACTGGACGAGTCCCCAGATCGGGATAAATGAATCTTCGGCAAATGAGAAAAGGGCGTTTGTCCCCTTCTCAATCTTGTCGATAGTGTCACCCGAGTGATGGTCTGTGTGCCACTCCATCGGGAGAGTCATCACGCCCTTGAGTAAGTAGCGTCTATAGTTCAGACGTGCCTTGAAGGCGTTGATCCTCTCGATACAGCGAGCTGGACCATGTAGCGCCCAGGTCGCTACTTCGAAGAAGAATGTGAGTAAGAGGAGTGAGATCAGGAACCTGAAGTTCCCACTCGTCACCCCCTCCTGTTGGACAGTATTCATCATCTTGGCGAAGACCAGAGGTGCTCCGATCATCGTGATCGAGTTGGCAAGGATAAACATAATCCAATACCACACCACCTTGTCTCGGTTGCCCTCTGAGTATTCCCAAGTCTTGCTGAAGAGGTAGAGAAGCGGGTTACGCTTCTCGTCACCTTGAGTCTGCATCAGTGTCTCCTTGTCAGTGTGTGAACGTAGATGTGAAAGAACGGAAGGAACAGAAAGAACTTGAATTAAGAAACGAAACAGCGTGCCTTTGGCACGCTGTTTCAAGGATTCAATTTCGCTGAGAATTAAATACTTACGACAACATGCCACTCTGATACAGGGGATGCACCAAGAGCTCCCGCGGACTTAGGCGAGGTCTGGTCTTTATTCATTTGTGACATGATTGTCTTCATGTGCGCATTACGTTACCACACATACACAACTTTTGCAAATAGAACCTATACGAAATACTTGACAAAACAAGACTTATATGCAATACTTAATATACACAAGCGATCCTCGGCTTGTGATGAGTCTGCAGAGATGCGGGCAAGATACTTGAGACAGGGGTAACTCTAGGAGGCCCGATGCCTAGAGCTAAAAGAGGGCTAGTCCGTGGCACGATATCCCAAAGCCATGGATGAACTGGGATAGGCCCTAACTGTACTGCCGGTTAGGTGCTGAGATAGCAGTCGCCGGTCTCCTTCACAGGAACCGGCGTTTTAATTTTTCATATATTAATAACCAACCTCTCAAACTCTTCTCTAGTCTCCGGTATCTTCTCATAATGCATGGGCATAACCTGACTTATCTTCTGGAACTGCTTCGCGAAGTTGAGCGCCTCCTGTGGACCGAAGGTATAGAAGGTGCCCACAGGTATAAGAGCCATATCTACTTCTAGACCAGAGACATCCATACCAGATGGGTAGAACATATCTCCAGCGAAGTAGATCTTCTGGTTATCAACCTCGAAGAGGAAGCCGAAGTTCTCTCTGGGTCTAAGCTTCACATTGGGACCGTGATCCACGTCGAAGATACTTACTCTTATACCACCAATATCTACATTATCTCCCACCTTGACTTCGACTATCTCAGAAGACAAGGATTCTTCCCCGAGAGCTTCGATACATTCTCTGTTGAGATACAGTTTCTTCGGACTAAGCTTCTTGATCTGCTCTAGAGAGAAGTGGTCCCCGTGGATGTGCGAGATGAGCATCGCATCAACCGATACGCCATCAAGCTTATCGACCGGAGTGTAGTTACCTATGTCTATAGCCAGCTTAAACCCTGCCTCTGTCTCTAAAACAAACCCCGACTGTTCGAGTTGAGTGAGCTTCATAAGCTCATCTGCACCCCTACGTGTAGAGTGCTTGAGCCCGGCTAGGTATTTATTGATCCTGATAGGAAACTTCTTCTCCATGAGCGGAGTATAGCAGAAATTAGAGATAATTTACCTTTTAGGTGTGTGCCTCATTAGAGTTTTCAATCCTTCTTTTCCCACTTCATTGAACCCAAGTTTTTTGTAGAAATAAATAGCCTTCTCATTCACATCATGCACTTCAAGAGTAACTGGAACCCCAGATAATTCAGATTCTCTGATAATGTCCTCGAAGATTGCCGTCCCAATCCCCTTGCCTTGAAATTTAGGGAGAATTTGAATCCCGCCAATATAAATAGACTCTGGAAATCTGACCACTCTTAGCCGTCCAACATCTATTCCTTCATGCTGAATAACTTGAACTTTTTCTGGTTCAAATTTCGTCAGATATTCCGCAAGTTCTTTATCGTATTCAAGGGTGGTTCTCGAAACCGAAGACGTGGGCTTCATGGCTTCAATTTTCACATGAAAAAGAAATTCTGCGTCCTTCTGTTCTGATGTTCTTAGGGTGTATTTAGAATTCATTTTATTTCAATCAAATTAGTTCTAGGATGTCACTTGCAGAACTGATGGAGACTGCGCCAGGATGACTCTTCGGTAAGAGTAAGACGCAAAGCATACCTGCTGTGATGGCCGCTTCGATACCTGCTGTACCATCTTCTACAACCAGACATTCTGAGATCGGAGTATCCTTAGCTGCCTTAAGCCAAATATCAGGGCTGGGTTTACCATTTTCAACCATATCGCCACCTATAACATCATCTGGATTAATAAGATCTGACAAGCCATGCACATCCAGCAGATCTCTAGCCCACTTTGCAGGTGAAGCTGTGCCTATAGAAAAGGCGATACCCCTATCATTGAGCTTCTCAAATAAATCACGAAGATTGCAAAGTTCCTGAGCATCCGAAGCCATAGGAAATATCTTGTCCCACTTACGTTTCGACAGTTCGAGAGCTAAAGTAGCGTCACAACCGAGCGCCTCCATAAAGACACGTTCAGTTGGTATACCTGCATACTTAGAACTAATTTCCTGAGGAGATACACTGAGACCGTGTTCGCTCATGAGTTCAGCCTCAGCACTCGCATGGAACTTTTGTGTATCCCAGAGTGTGCCGTCTAGATCGAAAAGAATCCGTTTAATTTTACCTCTCATATTAGTTAGAAAATATTATAAACCTTATTTCTCCAGATCCAGAGTCTCATCAATTCTTATCTGGGAGACGAATTCGGGGACGTGACTCACCATCACCATCGCTCCTTGGTACTGGTCGAGTGCTTCTGCGATGACAGGAAGGTGGCGGAAGTTGATATGGTTTGTCGGCTCATCGAGGATGAGAAGTCCCGGCTTCTGGAGCACTAAGCGGGCGAAGGCTACCAACCCCTTCTGCCCCTCAGAGAGAGTGCCGATCTTACTCTTGATCGCGTCAGCATGGATGAGGAAGCCAGAGGCGACAGAGCGCATCCCTTCTTCATTCTTGCTCTCCATGACAGACATGAGGGACTCATAGACAGTATGCTCGAAGTTGAGAGTAGAGAAGTCCTGTCGATAGTACCCCACAGTGATCCCCGAAGCGATGTTGAGCCCAGGAGTGCTCGCCTTGGCGAGAGACTCAAGCAGAGTGCTCTTACCTATACCATTGGGACCCTTGAGGAGAAGGTGCTGGTTCTTGCGGAGGACGATGTTCACCTTCCTCTTGAGAGGCTTGTGAGTCTTGAGGTTGAGCATAGTAAACTCCTTCACCGTGAGGATGTCTCCGTTGATGTTCGCTTGAGCAGGGATGGTGAAGGGTCTGATAGTCCTGTCCTCCTTCCTCGTCTCGACCTTACTCTCCTCGAGTTCTTCTGCCTTGTCACGCATGCGTCTCGCGACTAGACGCATCTGACCACCCTTGTTGGCGAAGAAGTTCGACTTGTCCTTGTTCGCTTGGATCTCCTTCTCGAGCAGAGCGTTCCGACGACGATCCTTCTCCACCCGCACAGCAATCTGCTCGACCACGTCGAAGTAGTTACCCACGTACTGCTCGACCTTCCTCGTATGGATGTCGAGGTAGAGCACTCCGTCGGTGAAGGAGTTGAGGAAGTCTGCATCGTGGGAGATGACCATCACCGTCTTCTGGTATCCCCTGAGGAACTGTGTGAGGTGCTCGATACCTGCCTTGTCGAGGTTGTTGGTCGGCTCATCGAGGAGCAAGATGTCTGGGTTCTGGATCAGAGCCGAAGCAAGGAGTAGTCTCGCCTGCTGACCACCAGAGAAGGTGCTCACGATGCGCTCATGCATCTTGGCGTGCCCTGTGAGGTTGACCACCTCCAGCACCTCATCGATCCTAGGATCGATGTCGTAGACCTTCTCGGCAAACATCTTCTGGAAGAACTCTCTCACGGTGAGAGTGAGATCTGCTCGAGGGATCACCTGACGAGAGATGGCGACAGAGAGTCCATGGTTGATGAAGACCTGACCAGTGTCTGGTTGAGCATTCCTAGTGATGAGGCTGAAGATAGTGCTCTTCCCCGCCCCGTTCTGACCCATGATAGTGATCTTGGAGTTCTCCCGCACGGTAAAACTCACCTCATCCAAGATGGGTTTGTCCTGACCGTATTCGAAACTCACATCCTCGAAGCGGAGGATGACACCGTCCTTTGACATAGACAAGAGAGTAACACAGATAGCACTTCTGTTTAAACTCCTTAGGGTACCGGAGTCAATTTGGCATTCTTCGTCACTTCAGAAAAGATGACCGGGATTTCCATAGCATCGTCGTTGGCAGGAAGACCCGAAGGGTTATCCTTGCGAAGGATCAGAGTACCCCTATCGCTGTAAACGTCCTTATCAACTATGAATGTTAGTGTTGCCTCATATGGGACGAAGTCAGTAGTCATCCATTCACCCTTTGCAGTAGCAATACCTTGAGCTATTATTCTCCCATCCCAATCAGTTAGAAATACAGGGAAACTTGCTTCGAAGAACCAGTTCCCTCGTGCTTCACCTCTTATCACAAGCGGGCTCGTGATAGCTTGATTCGGTCGCGGATAGTCTATGCGGATCAAGTTTGCTTTCTCTAACTCGTTGCCAATATTTTCGGTAAAGGTTTGTGTACCGTTCCGACATTGTCGTGGGTAACTCTCTGCCACTAGACCGCCCTCTGCTACACATTCTTCAAAGTTTGTTACAACTGGCAGTGGTATCTCTTCTTTGGAAAAACTCCATACAAGACTTATGCCAATAAGTACTAGGACAGCACTCACTATAGATATAGTTTTTTTCATTTTTAAATTTAATCTAACCCGTAGCAAGCATTACCCAGATACCGGCGAAGACTAGGAACAATCCGACACCCACCACGGCTCGATACTTAGTACCAGAGACTTGTCTCATACCCAGCTTGATCGTCGTGCCCATGATGACGAAGAAGACCCAAGCGAAGATAAACTCATGCCAATCCCAGTTCCACCCATCGACAAATTGGTTCCCCAGCAATGGTACGATGAGTGCCACCAGCGACCAGAGCATTATCTTATGGATCCCGAGAGTTTTCATAGATTGATTTAATTAATATCCTACTGTCGCTCCGCAACTTCCTTAAGCTTGAGGAGTGCCTTGGGCCACATGCCTTCGAACATCTCCTTGAATTCATCGTTCGCCACCTCCATGTCCACGCTTACTTCTGTACCTCCGTCCTTGTCGGTGAATGTGTAATTCTCAAACGCAGGAGTCCATTTCTTAACCTCTTCGCTCGTCGTATCTTCGACTCCATCTACGACTAGCCCTAGATGCTCAACAGAGATAAACTCGTATTTGCGGTTCTCCTTTATACGACTGACCATGCCACCGTCTTTCTTGCCGGTCTCATCTGGACCGAGGAAGAGCATCTTCGATCCTTCGCTCCAATCTCCCTTGTAATACGAACCTACGTGGAAGGGCTCTGTCCACTCCCTATACGTGGCATCTCCGAGCATAACATCCCACACCTTCTCCTTCGGTGCATTTATTTGTATTGAAAAATGTATTTTAAGCATATCAATATTATAACAAAAATTAGATATCTTTATTAATCTTCTACCTAAATCTGGCCATCTCGAGCTAGAACCCTGAGGAACCAAGCCCTGCTTGGCGGATTGAGCCTATTTTAGCATTTTAAAACGACGGGTCTCGAGCAGGCAAAAACAGATTAAAATGTGAAATTAAACTCTGGTATAGCTAAGTTTTTCTCCTCAGCTATTTGTTCCATTGCAGTTATTAAATCTGCATAGTCGTCTCTGTTTTTAATTTGAGCAAAGGATGATTTAAACGTAAGTCTTTGATTATCTACAATATAAGGACTTATTATGTTGTGCAGTTGTTCGAAATGAGTAGCTGCATTATTTATATATTTCTCTCTTACTAAAGTTAGTGACAATATTGTGCCTGTAAATAAAATGTAGGATACAAGAAAAACCACAAAATATCTTTTTTTATGAAAATCTTTATGAAAATTTACTATTTTGTCTAAAAATAATTCTTTGTTATCTTCGGAAGAATCTCTATTAATTCGTCGTCTAATTAATAAAAGAGAGATACAAATGGACAAAATGAAGCCAAGTGCCATAGAGTGCGCAAAGACGAACAATTCTAAAGATGTTCCTTCATGCAATCCTTTAGCTATTTCTAAATATATTTTGTCTTTGAACTTTTCAATTCCTAATGTTGAGAAATTTAAAGCAAGTTTAAACAAGAAAATACCGGCTGGTTTAAGAGCATCCCATAGTGCACTGCTTACTATCCCGAGTAATATAACTCCACCGCTTCCTATAAGAACCTTTTTTATTTTCATATCTTAATTATATCGCTTGCCCACAAAATACCACTCTATGCAGAGTTTGGGAAGTGTAATCCAGTCGCGTCTCGAGCGCGATAACCTATCACGAGTTGGCTGCCGATCAGGGACTCGAACCCCAATATTCACCTCCAGAGGGTGACGTCCTACCATTAGACGAATCGGCAATACTGCTCAAGAATACAGAAATTTAGGCTTTTTTCAAGACTCATTTGACTTTTATCGATAAACGTGACAATATACACGATAGGAGGTTCACATGAGGAACAAGATACACTGCATGCTCACAAGCTCAGTTGCTCTGGACTCACACAGAGCCGACGTTCTGTTCGATACTGCCTGTCTCATGATCCGCGACAGCGTATCGCGGAAGCTCGTCCGGTCCGAGGAGATCATGGGGATCATCACGACGTCCTTCATCGAGAGGACCGTCGGTTCTATCGTCGGTGTTGAGTTCAACGCCGACGTCGAGACGGAACTCGGGAGTGGGAAGGTCCGCTTCCTCGTCCGACCATCCGATGTCTCGAAGAGGAACGAACTCGTCTGGGTACCCGCCTTTACCATCGAAGATATCCTCGATCAGGTGATGGGTAGCCCTGCAAGCCACTCAACAAGAGTCCACTAAAAGGGCTAAGCCCGCCGTCCCGCCATCACACGGGACGGTTTTCTTTTTATCAGAATTGACAAAGCAAATATATTGATGTATGGTCTCTCGAGACTTTTTCTTCTGAGGAGCTACTGCATGCACATCATTTGGATCGGCTTCTGGCTCATCGTGGCTATCGTACTTCTGCTTGTGCTGTTCTTGAGAAATAAGATCAACCAACTAGTCGAAGTCCTTCACGTCGACTTTATCACCTTTACAAGAATGACTGGTGAAGAGAGTCATGAATACGTATTGAGGCAGTACCGACAAGCGATCAGCCTCATCTGGTTTCGTCTCAGTCGATTCATCAGGGCAAAAGCTGACAAACCCGAGGATCTCGAATTTACAGACAAGTTATTGAATGTAATGCAAAGTATCTTCGAGTGCGAAGGTGCTTCGTACGATTGTGACCTTCGCAAGAAGCAGCTGGAGTTCTGGTCCACGCACAAGCACAAGGAATGGGATGTTGAAAACTACACACGCTTCACGATCACCGACGTGCCTCTCGACATTCTGAGAGACATGCTCAGTATCAAGCAGACTGTTTGGCCTTTTGTCCGCTGACAAAGTTTGTGACCGCCCGATTTAGATCTGGGCGGTCATTTTTTTTATAATATTAGAACTCGTATTTCTCCGGTCTCACTAGCGACTCGCGATTGACTCCGTTCCAGTGGATGGCGCCATCGACCACCAAGTTTGTAATCACCGGCTGGACCTTGTGCTCAGCCTCGTTGACTCTCTTGCCCAGAGTCTCTCCAGTATCATCTGGGAGAACTTCGACCGGATAGTCGAGGATCATTGGACCCTCATCATACTTCTCTGTGACGAAGTGCATCGAGACTGCCGAGTGAGTCACCTCCCCTCTCTTGTACGCCTCGACGACCGCCTCGTGCACGTGGTGACCATACATCCCTGCTCCACCAAACTTCGGCAATGGTCCGGGGTGAATGTTGAAGACCGTTTTAGAATTGAAAGAAGTTTGTGGATCAAGCCCTGAGACGAGTTTGAGCCAGCCAGAGAGTGCGAAGTACTCCGCACCTGTCTCTCGAGCAATCCTCTGATAACCATCGGCAGTACAAGGTGATGGGAAGTGGATAAACTTTACCCCCAACCTATCTGCACGTTGTCTCACTCCCCCGTTCTCGTGGTTGCTAACTACACCGACTATCTCTGCGTTCAAGATTCCATTTCTAGAAGCATTGACTAAGTTCTCGAAGCCAGAACCCCCACCCTCCTTAGTCCCCGAAGAGAAGATAAGTAACTTTTTCATAACAATTGATATTAGACTACTAAGTATGTAATATTCCGCCCAGACTGCAACCATAGAGAGGTTAAGGATGAAGAGAAGGATACACGTGCTAGACCCGTTTACCAACGGGCACGAAGCAGCAAGAAGATTCATCGAGAGACAGGGCTGGAGAGAAGACGAGTGCGAAATCATCTTCTCCGGCACTCATCAGGACATCTTCCATCAAGTGTGCGAAGGTCCTTCGTACGGAGTGGTCCCTCTGTCCAACACCATTGTCGGTGAGGTGACAGAGGTCACAGGATACCTCGAGAGGTGTCGTAACGCTGGCTACGTGCTCACGGAGAGAGACGAGCTCGAGCTCCAAGTGAACCACTGCCTGATGGCGCCTAGAGGTATCAAGAAGCTCGAGGACGTCAAGGCGGTCATGTCGAAGCCTGAAGCTCTCAGGCAGTGCGGTGACTTCCTCGACAAGCTCAAGATCCCTGAGGTGCATCGCGCGGAGATGAGCTCGACAGGAGCTGCAGCTAAGCGTGTGAGCCAGATGCTTCCAGAAGTTCCCTTCGCTGCTATCGCACCGGAAGCTGCCGCCAAGGAGTACGGTCTGAACATTCTCGCAGAGAACATTCAGAATTCTACTCAAGCGGGCAACTGGACACGGTTTGCCCTCATCGAGAACAAGTGCCAGATCGAGCGGTGCAAAGTCGGCATCATCGGGGTCAATGGTCGATTCGGCAAAACGCTCGATCACTTCTTCAAATCTGTCGGCTGTGAGGTCGTCGGCTCTGACGCCGGCAAGCCCACCGGCTGGACCAACGAAGAAGTCGCAAGCTACGCTGATGTGGTAATCTTCGCTGTCCCCATCAGGGATACGCCGAGGATCATCAAGGAAGTGTCGCCGTTTATCAGGAGAGACCAACTCCTGATGGACGTGACCTCCGTCAAGCAACCCGCCATCTCGGCGATGCTTGAGACGGAGGCGCAGGTGGTAGGACTCCACCCGATGTTCCGTCCGGGGATTCCCTTCGACGGACAGACGGTGGTGGCATGCCTCTCTCGTCTCGACGACTCAAGGTGGAAGACGTGGGTGGTCAACGTCCTCGCTACAACGCGGGCGAAGATCAAGTACAGCCTCCCCTCTGACCACGACCGGTACATGATGCCGGTGCAGGTCATCCCTCACTCCAGCAACCTCATCAGTGCACTACTTATGGTGAAGCTGGGTCTGTCGGTCAAGGAGAGTCTCGACTTCACGAGCCCCTTCTACCGGATTGCTCTCGCACAAGTGGGGAGGCTCTTGGGTCAGGGAGCAAGTCTCTACTCAGACATCATCATCGAGAACCCAGAGACTGTTCGGATGCTCGAGGAGATGATCCGTATCGCGGAGAAACTTATCCGCGTTGCGAAGGAGAAGGACTACGCGAGTCTCGAGAACTTTTTCGCAGAAGCCAAGTCTCACTTCGGCGACGAAGCGATCAAGGAGTTCGAGAAGAACTTCGCCAAAACCCTTGCTCTGTACACGCTCTACAGCAAGGGCTCTGTGACACTCGAGTTCCCCAAGGAAGAAAGCCAGCCTGGACTCCTCGAGCGGATCCTGCACACCTTCAGCACACGCGGGGTCAACCTCACTGGTATCCACGCTATGACTGGAGACGTGGTGCACAGCATCACTATGAGCTTCGCCTCATCTACGGACTCAGACGAGGTGCGTCGCGCTCTCGACGAGATCGAGATGTGGGACAAGCCGAAGATGACTGTACGTAGGTGAAGCAGCTTCCTACCATCAGGGTCGACACACAGTGTCGACCCTGCTTTTATAAATGCGGTACAATACTTATTATGAAATTGAAACCGAAAGCTAAAGCACCCGCATTCTGCCTCCCAGACCAAGACGGCTCACTCCACGCTCCCAGACTCTATCTAGGCAAGTGGATGCTCATCTACTTCTACCCCAAGGACGACACCCCAGGGTGTACCAAGGAAGCCTGTAGCATCGGCGACAACTTCCCCGCTTTCAAGCGACTCAAGCTCACTGTCCTAGGTATCAGTACCGACTCGGTCAAGAGTCACAAGAAGTTCGCCGACAAGTACAAGCTTCCCTTTACCCTCCTCGCAGATGAGAAGAAGGAAGTGGTAAAGAAGTATGGTGTCTATGGCAAAAAGAAGTTTATGGGCAGAGAGTACATGGGCACCATGCGCACCTCCTTCCTCGTCGACCCACATGGCAAGATTGCGAAGGTGTATGAGAAGGTGAACCCAGTCACTCACGCCGAGGAAGTCCTCACAGATCTGAAGGAGCTCAAGAAGAAGAAATAATTTAGACAAAAGAAAGGGGCCCCATGCTGGGGCCCCGTTTCGTATGTATTATCTCCTTGTACTTGTAGGGTTAGGCGGCCTTCTTGCGCTGCTGCCGAGGTCTGGTGTGGAGGCCCAGATACCTACGCTTCTTCCAGCTGATATGCTCCATCACCTGTACCACTCGCTGTGGCTCTCTGGCACCGAAGATAGAGTGGAGTCTCTCACGGATCTCTTCCCCACTCATGTCGGCAAACCTGCGAGCAAGGCTGGCGTAACTCTCGGCACCGATCCGAGGCTGTGGCACCTCCCTCAGCTGGAAGAACATGCAGAGGGCGTCGATGATCTGTTCCCACGTCCTGAGACGAAACAGGTCGTGAAGATTATCGTGCCTTGCCACGCTCATTAGCATGATGTTGGAAGGGTGGTCTGTCCCCTTCTTCTTCTTGGGAGTCATGTGGTGCTCATTCCTGTTGGGACAGGAACTGATCCCTCTCAATCTCCTCCGACCCTGACTTCGAGCCTTACCACTCCTCCAGAAGGATCTGTGACGTTTGTGGCTACCGGTGCATGAACGAGCACACCGACTTCTGTCTCGACCTCTTTTCCAACTCATCCTTACCCCGCTACGCTGGTTAGAATTGCGGACTCAGAAGATTTCTCGAGAATTTAGCTTTGAAAATGGTTCTTCGGCCTCCCTTGGTGTTTGTCTAGAAATAATATACTACAAATCTATTCAACTGTGATAGTCCCCACCATCCCCATCTGGCGGTGATCTCCTATAGAGCAATAGTATTGAAATGTACCCTTCTTGCTCGCGACGAAGGTGACGGTGTCTTCTTCTCCAGCAGTCTTTAGTATCTTGGTCGCCACTCCGAACTCGTCGAGCTTGAGGTCGTGGTAACCTCCTTTGTTCCTGAGAGTAATCTTCACTGTCTCACCTTCCTTCACACTCAGAGTCTTCGGAGCAAAGTAGTACGAACCACTCTCGACGACAAACTCTCTCACCGCTCCCTGAGTCACCACCATCTCCGGCACATTACTGCCTTCTACTGGCACCATGTTGGAGACCGCTCCAGAGTTCTCCTCTAGCTCTGTAGGAGCAATAGTCTTATTTTTGAAAAAGATGAAGCCCAAGATGACAATGAGTAAGATGCCAAATGCTGAGATAAGTTTGTGCATATTTTTATATTAAGTTATAAGACAATTATATTTTGAGATACTTCCTGATGGCAAGGATGCTCGAGAGAGCACCGATGATGGTCCCAGAACCGAGGATGATCACCGCAAGCTCGAGGAAGTGTCGAAGGTAATAAGAGAAGATGTTGAACCCGTCGAAGAAGTTCTCTGTCGAGGAGCCCAGCCAGTAGGTCACGGGGAAGAAGAGTACAAGGGTCACAATACCCGCCACGAGCCCGTAGATGACTCCTAGGACCACAAAGGGACCTTGGATATATGTAGTCGAGGCACCCACCAGACGCATGACACTGATCTCGTCCTTGGCTATATAGATAGTGAGGCGGATAGTGTTGAAGGCGATGAGGATAGAGATAAGGGCGAGGATGATGGTGAGAGCGAAGCCAAGCTTGTCTGCTGACTGCATGATGGCACTGAGACGGTCTATAGCCTCCTTGTTCTGGAAGTAGTTGACCTTGTCGATGATAGAGAGACCCTTGCTCGAGAGGACACTGTTACTCTCGAGGAACTGGGCGACAGAGGCGTACTGGGAAGGGTCCTTGGCCTTCACATTCAAGACCGCGCCGAGTGGGTTCTCTCCGAGCTCATCTAGAGCCGAGAGGATAGACTGGTCGTTAGAGTGTCTCTCCTTGAAGGCGGTGAGAGCTTCTTCTCTAGAGACATAAGTGACGAGAGAGACTTCGGGCAAGGACTCTATCGAGTGTTGGATACTCAGCACATCTGCTTCTTGAGCAGTGGGGATGAAGGTTACATTGACGTCGATCTTGTCTTGGAGCTCGACGAGAGCGGTGTCTAGGAGAGCACTCGAGAAGGAGATGAGTCCGATGACAATGAGGGTTACCATCATCACGAGGACAGAGGCGAGAGAGACAGTGCTGTTCCTCCAGAAGTTGAAGAAGCCCGTACGGACTATCCTTCTCAACTTTGTACCAAGCATTTCTCTATCGAATTTCATATTTATTTATACAAAATATTTCCCACTCTTATCGTCGCGGACGATCTTGCCCTTCTCCATAGCGATCACTCTACGACCAAGAGAGTCTATTATACCCTTGTTGTGAGTGGTGAGGATGACGGTCGTGCCGAGGTCGTTGATCTTCTTCAGGATCTGCACGACGTCGTAAGTGTTGACTGGGTCGAGGTTCCCTGTCGGCTCATCGGCGATGATGATGTCGGGTTCGTTGACCAGTGCGCGAGCGATGGCGACACGCTGTTGCTCGCCTCCAGAGAGCTCCTTGGGGAAGTTCCACGCCTTGTCCTCAAGGTCGACCAAGCGGAGCACGTGAGGGACGTCGGACTCGATCTCTTCGTCTGTCCTACCAGAAGCCTCCATGGTGAAGGCGATGTTCTCGTACACAGTCTTGTTGGGCAGGAGGCGGAAGTCTTGGAAGACCATACCGATGTTCCGGCGGAAGTCGTTGATCTCGCGCTTGTCGAGTTCGTGGATATCAGTGTCCTTAAATAGGACTACTCCTGCACTTGGCTTCTCCTCAGCAAGGAGGAGTTTGAGGAGAGTGGTCTTGCCCGCACCAGATGGTCCGACGATAGAGACGAACTCGTGTGGCTCTATGGACAAAGAGATATCGTCGAGTGCGACAGACTGGTCTGGATAAACTTTCGAAACGCGGTCGAAAAAGATCATATTGCCGTATATTTTACCATCCAGAGCCTCTCTATACAATCTTTAGCCTATGATAATATTGTGTATATGAAGAAACATATAGCGATAGCCGTATCCCTTGCAGTCGTCTTTGGTGCCTTCTACGGGGACACTGTGCTTGGTCTCTTTGCCCTAGATACTAGCTCTCTTACAAAAGATCCTAAGGTAGCAGAGATGGCGCCGGAAGGACTCTCTCTTGAGTTTGTGAGACCCACCCTCTCGCTCCCAGCTATAGTCAGTGGTGAGTCTGCTGTGAAGGATCTTGCTTGGAAGACTTTTCAAGATTATCGCAAGTTTGCCGAGGCTCACAACCTTGAGGGGATAAAGTCTCTTTCATACCAGATCTCTCCAACTTGTCTGGACTCAACCAAACTCGATGAGTGTTACGCACTTATGGACGGAGTGATCTTCTTTACCGAAGAGTGGAAGCAGAGTGATTTCAGAAATGTCGCCTTCGACGACAAGCAGGTCGTCCTCTCTACTGACTTTATGAGATCAGAGCCAGAAGCAGTACCTATCAAAGTGCTCTTGCTCTTTACTCAGACAAAAGATGGTTCTCTCAAGCTCTTGAGTCTCAAATACTGCTCAGGCGAAGATAAACCTGGGAACATCTGCTTCGACACCGACCCAGAGACTCGTGACGCAGACGGCGATGGCTGGTGGGACGACCTAGAGACTGTCTTCTACAAATAAGTTTGGATTTCTCTGGATGAGAAAAGCCGGTTCCGCGAGTGCGGAACCGGCCCTTGCCTGCTGTTTTCTCGAGCCTTTGGAAAGCTCGAGGATCTTCAACTTCTTACGAGCTTTCCCGATAAGGTTCACGTAGTCACCGAGAGCCTTACGGTATAAGTCGTAATGTGCTCCCATCTGGAAAATCCACTGATCCATCTCGCGAGGGTCACCATCTTCACGACGTTTCTGACCCAAGTTGATCACCTCGACGTTGGCATCACCAACCTCAAGAGCATACTTCGACAACTTGTAAACCATGTCGGTATAACTCTTGTACACCTTGTCGAGATGAGAGATGCCCGCACCGTCCTCGAGAGCCTTGCGAAGCACTCTCTCAGACTGCTTTAAACTAGGAACCAGTTCGAAAAAAGACTTATCGACCTTCTTCGCCACCTCTTTGGCATGTTGTGCCGCCGAGTAGACCTCGGGGTGATGTTTCTTCAGCATCTCTGCTGATGGGAACCCTTGCCCAGAAGCCTCCCGACCGACAGTTAGAAGCACGAGAGCGAACACGAGTGAACGCATGTGCAAATCCTCCGTATCAAACAATACCCTACTTAATCTACTTAGTCAAAAGGCTCTCGAGCACCGGTCTTACCCTCTCGCTCATCAGTTTGTACCCAGCGTCGTTGGGGTGGATCCCATCCGAGGACATCATCTGCGGGTTGCCATAGATACCTTCCAAGACATCTGACACGTACGCCGTCTCGTAATTCTCTGAGAGAGGCTTGTAGACGCTGTCTCTGAGTCCAAGTAGGACCACCGCACTCCCACTTGCATGGATCTCTTCGATAATCTTAGAGAGGTTTGCCACCGTCTTCTCCTCTGACACTCTTTGCAAGAAGTCGTTCCCTCCAAGGAGAATGAGCGTCACTGCCGGCTTCCTCTCTACCACACTCGAGACTCGCTTGAGCGCATCGGCTGTAGTCTCTCCACTGACCCCCATGTTCTCTATCGGCACGCCGAGCTCTCGGGAGAGAAGTGAGACAAATCCCCCACTCTGTGTCGAACCCACCCCGTAGGTGAGGCTGTCGCCGAAGGCGACGATACCGGTATTGGTAGAAGGGAAATTCTTGATCTTCTCTTTCGAATCACTGAACCAGAAAAAAGCTAAGACAAGGACAGCGAGAGCAAGTACTACACAGGCGATCTTCTTCATCCTATCTATTTACCAAATCAGCATAATTCCTTTTCATAAAATCTCGATAAAACTTATTTTCAGAGAGATATTTGTAAACATTCTTCGTCTTCTCCAGAGAGTCTCCGCTAAACTTACTGCACAGCTCAGCCACCTCACTCTCGTTCTCTGTCGAGAGTTCATACTTTCTAGTACTTCCGTCTCTATATTTGAAGATGAAGGTGATCTCGTCCCCCACCACCTCGTTCCAGAAACCGCTTTCCAAATTCTTCCCCACCAGATAGACATAGTCATCTACCTTGCTCGATGACATTTCGAGCTTCCTATCTCCGTCAGAGCCCTTCTCCACCACCTGTACTCCAATACGCTCTAAGTCTCCGTCAGCAATATTTGCCCCACCCATAAGCACACTCAAGTATGTAGACATGAGTTTATTGTAGCTCAAAAAGTGGAGTTAACAGAAAGCGCCCTGCGGTAGTCATACCGCAGGGCGCCAGAAAACATCGTGTCGGACTAGACCACTGAAAGCGTGTGCTTGAGGCACGACGCACGCTCGTAGTCCTGAGACGAGATACGGATCTCGATCCACGGATAAACAGGGCCACCCGCGCGGAGTACGGTCATCGTGGGCACCTTGAGTCCTTCGACGATACGCGTCTGGATCTTGTCGGTACCAAGCATGAAGATGAAGTTTGCCATTTCACCATCACGCTTCATGGCCCCATCAGAGGCGAAGAGGACACCTCCTACCTTGTCGGTCTGATCCGGTACTCCAGTGAAGCCGAGGTAGTCCCCGCACGCCGCGATGCCCGCCACCTTATCGAGCCTTGTCGTGGCGATCGAGACAAGCTTTCCCGTCGTACCTACACGCATGGACTCAATCGGTCCGCCGGTCTGAGAGGCCTTGTTGGACTTGTTGGCCTGCATGACGAGTGCCCCTTGTGCTGAAAGCACTGAGGCGAAAGAGACGAACGAGACAACTACCATCACGAGTCCAAGAACCAGACGCTTCATGTCGATCCTACCTTCCTTAGATAAGAGACTTGTACTCGACTCACCATAAGCCGTGTCTAACAGTCTCGTAGCATTATGTAGTAGTTAATGCTTTTGTCAAATATTATTTCTTAGTCTATAAACGTCAGTGCCTTACCCT
>CAYFZH010000004.1:0-37873 GCA_964347785.1 uncultured Candidatus Saccharibacteria bacterium | reverse complement strand
AGGAATCGAACCTACATCAATGCCTTAGAAGAGCACTGCTCTATCCATTGAGCTACGGAAGCAAGTCAAACAAAACGATACTAACATTTTACCTATTTTCTCGCTATTTTCCTCACCGCTTCACTTACAGCTAGTACTACCTTCTTATCAAATATGTCTGGGATAATCTTCTTGGCTGTCGGCTTCTTGACCACACTGGCGAGAGCGAGAGCAGCAGAGAGCTTCATCTCGTCGGTAATCTTCTCCGCACCCGCATCGAGAGCCCCTTTGAAGATCCCTGGGTAGACTAGAGCGTTGTTCACTTGGTTCTCGAAGTCAGAGCGACCAGAGGCGACGACTACGGCTCCGCCCTTCTTGGCTTCGTCTGGCATGATCTCTGGAGTAGGGTTCGCGAGGGCAAAGATGATTGCTTTCTTGTTCATCGTGCGGACATCAGAAGCCTGGAGCGTATTGCCCTTGGACACCCCGACAAAGACGTCTGCGCCCGCGAGCGCGTCGAAGAGTGTACCAGAGAGATTTCTCTTGTTGATAATCTTGAGGAGAGACTTCTTCATTTCATTCAAATCTTTCCTCTTCTTGCTCACAACTCCGTGGCTATCGCAGAGCGTGATGTCTTGTACACCATATGTGTAGAGAAGTTTGGTGATAGCGACTCCAGCAGCTCCCGCACCACTTACGACTACGTGGATATTTTCTTTCTTCTTACCTACAACCTTGAGAGCGTTGATGAGTCCAGCGAGGACGACTATGGCTGTGCCGTGTTGGTCGTCGTGCATCACAGGGATGTTGAGTTCTCTGACGAGTCTCTTCTCTATCTCGAAACAGCGTGGAGCAGAGATGTCCTCGAGGTTGATCGCGCCGAAGGTAGGTGCAATAGCCTTGATAGTTGAGACAATTTCCTCTACATCTTGTGTACCGAGGACGACGGGGAAGGCGTCTATGCCAGCGAACTTCTTGAAGAGGATCGCCTTACCCTCCATGATCGGGAGAGATGCTTCGGGACCGATGTTGCCGAGTCCTAGTACTGCAGAGCCGTCAGAGATGATGGCGACAGAATTCTTCATCGAAGTGAGTTCTCGAGCAAGTCTCTTGTCCTTGGCTATAGCGAGAGCTGGACCAGCGACTCCGGGAGTGTAGGCGAGAGAGAGGTCTTCTTTGTTCCTGATCTCTACACGACTTATGACTTCCAACTTGCCCCTCTTCTTCTTGTGCAGAGCGATACTTAGTTTCTGATAATCTTTTTTCATAAAATTAGTGGGCACGGAGGGAGTTGAACCCTCAATCCTTTCGGCACACGATTCTGAATCGTGCGCGTATACCAGTTCCGCCACGTGCCCTAATTACAAACAGGACCCCGTGCAACAAGAGTACACTATATGATAGTATCGTTCCATCGGGCGATTAGCTCAGTTGGTAGAGCGCTTCATTTACACTGAAGATGTCACAGGTTCGAGTCCTGTATCGCCCACAAATGCTGGATTTATCCTCAAAGATTCTCTACGAAGACAAAGACATCTTGGTTATAAACAAACCAGCGGGACTTGTCGTACATCCAGACGGCAGGACCAAGGAGGAGAGTGTCTCAGAGTGGTTTGTGAGCAAGTATCCAGAGGTAAAAGATGTAGGGGAGAAGTTGGGAGAGGTTTCTCGCCCTGGGGTGGTGCATCGTATAGACCGAGAGACTTCTGGCGTGCTTATCCTTGCGAAGACGAGTGAGGGTCACACGCATCTCAAGGAACAGTTCCAGGACAGGGAGATAGACAAGACTTACCACCTCTTCGTCTACGGAGATATTGAGGATGATAGGGGTACGATCAATATTCCTATTGGGAAGAGCCCCAATGACTTCCGCAAGTGGTCTGCTCAGAGAGGGAAGAAGGGTGAGCTCCGAGAAGCCGTGACGCACTTCCAAGTGCTTAAGCGCTCTCCAGAACTCGGAGTGACCTTCGTCGAGGCGAAGCCGAAGACAGGTAGGACTCACCAGATCCGTGTGCACTTCCAAGCACTTCAGAGACCGGTGGTAGCAGATTCTCTCTATGCTGTGGGTAAGCCGAAGCTCCTCGGCTTCGAGCGCCTAGCACTCCATGCAAGGAAGGTCGTTTTCCAGAATGTCTCGGGGGAAGAAGTCTCTGTAGAGGCACCGTATCCAGATGACTTTATCCATGCTATAGACATGCTTGGCTAGGGTGTGTTAGATTAGTGCTCACTTATGCAAAGAGTTATCAGTCCAGTAAATATCGACGAGAGGAGATCTCTAGACCTACGTGCAGGGGATACGGTCAAGGTCTGGCAGAAGATTCAGGAGAAGGGCAAGACCCGTCTACAGGCCTTCGAAGGTCTCGTCCTCGCTCGTAAGCACGGCAAGGAAGCTGGAGCTACCTTCACCGTCCGCCGAGTGGCTTCTGGTGTGGGTGTGGAGAAAATCTTCCCCCTCTTCTCTCCTATCATCGACAAGATCGATGTGCTCAAGCGCTCCAAGGTCCGTCGTGCCAAGCTCTACCACATCCGCGACAAGGCAGCCAAGGAGGTAAGCCGTCAGATGAGGAACATCCGTCTCGCCAAGGAGGTTGTAGCAGAAGAGGCCCCTGTTGAAAACGCTTAGGTTTCTATAAAAAGAATTAAAACAAAAACCAGAAGCTTGAGCTTCTGGTTTTTGTTTAGTGTGCGCGGGAGAGTCTTGGTCACACATAAAACTCTGCTGAGTTTTTGTGCGACCCCACCTCGACCCGTCGGTCTCCGGTATTCAAGTCCTCTCAGGCAAATAAAAAACTGCTTGGAAGCAGTCTTTTATCTTGTTGTGCGCGGGAGAGGACTTGAACCTCCACGCCCTATGGGCACTACCACCTCAAGGTAGCTTGTCTACCAATTTCAACACCCGCGCATCGAGACCCAGAATAACAGGAAACAGTCAGGCTTTCAATTGAGCATTCAAACTGATATATTCTTCCTTGTGCGATGATGGTGGCTATGGTGTAGCGGTAGCACAAAAGCTTGTGGAGCTTTTAGTCTGGGTTCAACTCCCAGTAGTCACCCAACGATGAAATCTGATGACGAAGTTATAGACGAAATTATTGAGGCTTATAAACCTCAAATTCAAATTCCGGAAAGCAAGCCGGAGAAGCAATTTTTTCTTTGCCCTGTTGGCTTGGTAGGGGCAGGCAAGACAACAGTCCTAAAACCTCTTTCAGAGAAATTAAATCTCGTAAGAATTTCAGGTGATGAAATAAGAAAAATTCTCAAGGAACATGGCTATGGCTATGATCTGACATGGGAGATTGGTCAGAAGATAGTAACGGAGCTTGTGAGACAGGGATATAGTATTGCTCACGATACAGACTGTGCTACTCCGAGAACTCAGGAGTATTTAGCCAAGTTGGCTCAAGAAGTGGTGGCAAAAATTATATGGATTCACATCAACCCGCCAGAGGAATTCATCATTAACAAACTGAAAAACTTTAAGCACACTTGGCTGTTTAAAAATGGTGGCGAAGCTATTGAGAATTACCTATCAAGGAAGCCTTTACATGAAAATCTTTCAATGCCTTTCGCCTACACCTTCGACACCTCAAGGGGTGATCTTAATGAGCAGATAGAGGAGGGATTGGTCGCGATTCAAAGTGCTTTATAAAATCCACCTTCTCTTTCACCTCATCAAGGTATAATCTGTCTATATGAAGAAAATAATTATTTCGATCCTCGTAGTGATTGTTCTAGGTGTCGCTTATTGGCTTATCTCACCATTTTTTATAAACAAGAAGGTTTCGGAAGATTTCCCAGTAGATACTGGTGCTTCTGCTTCTGGTACAGAGCTTAGTTTGATCAAACAGCAGGGGAGTTTCGAAGGGTTCGACAGTGTCCACTACGGTTCTGGAGATGTAGTAGTCATTCAGAGCGGAGAGGGTTATGTGGTTAGGTTCGAAGAGAACTTCAGTGTAGCGAATGGTCCGGATCTATACGTGGGTCTAGGTAAGGATGGTAAGTATGTTGAGGGGACAGAGCTGGGTAAGCTTAAGGGGAATATTGGTTCACAGAACTATGTGGTGCCAGAGGGTGTTGATCTAAGTAAATACAATGAAGTCTGGGTTTGGTGCAGAGCGTTCTCTGTAGGGTTTGCTAAGGCGAGGATTGAGGCAATCTAGATTTAACCTGTGTTACAATTTTTAGTATGAATACAGTACAAATTTTCACCCTCTTTTTCTTACGAGTAACTCTTGGGTGCCTCTTTTTCTACGCCGGCATCACCAAGGTCTTAGACCCAAGTTGGTCTGCAGAGGGCTACATCTCTTCTGCCAAGATGTTTTCTGAGTACTACGCGTACTTCCTCAAGGCGAATATTTTGCCATTGGTAAATATCGCTAACTCCTGGGGGCTCACTCTCATTGGCGTCTCTCTCATCTCTGGGATCTGGGTCCGTTGGAGCTCTCTCTTCGGTATCGTGCTTATGGCACTCTACTACTTCGCTATCCTCGACTTCCCACATCCCAACGCACACGCGTATATCGTAGACGAGCACATCATCTACATAGCAGGACTACTCCTACTCGGAGCCTTTAATGCGGGCAAGGCATGGGGACTAGGTAGCAAGCTTGGGTGATTTCCGTGATAGGCTTAAACAGTTATGTTCCCCAACTGGGCAAAAAATATTCTCTTCCTCTTGGTCTACATGATCTCGGGCTTAGTGCTCGTCATTATCATTGAGGGGATTCTCTCTGGGAGCGATCTTATACCTCTCAACACTGCCATAGAGGGTGTGATCGTCAGTATGCGCACACCGCTTCTCACAGATTTCTTTGTCCTTGTAACAAGGATAGCGAACCCATTTATCATCTCTTGTGTGGCAGTGCTCTTGGCGACCTTTCTTATCTTCAAGAAGAAGTCTTATGATGCGGTCCTCTTCCTCACAGGACTTATCGTCGCCACAGTTTCTATGACTGTGCTCAAAAATGTTTTCCAAATTACTCGTTCTGTGTCTGAGGTTTATCAAGCAGACGGTTGGAGTTTCCCATCTGGTCATGCCACTATCGCGACAGCATTCTTCTTCCTCTTGGCTTACGTTCTCTGGGGCAAGATGAATACAAACAGGAGAAAGGCGGGTCTTCTCACTCTTTCTATCGTTGGTCCTATACTCATCTGCTTCTCTAGACTCTACTTGGGGGCACATTGGGCACTCGACGTCTTGGCTGGAGTGGCACTAGGGCTTCTCTCGGTCAGCTTCACCATATTGATGTTCAATATCTTCCTTAGTCACCGTCGCTCTATCAGAAAGATGATGGATTTGTGATATTATCGGTGCATGCAAAACCAAGAATTAAACAAGATTTATTACTGGGCTTGGGTGGTTCTAGTCATACTAGCGGTGTTTCTAGGAGTAGAGACTCTTGGTGGTCTCAAGTCTCTCCGTGAGACTGATCCCGCCTACAACTCTATTAGCGTTACAGGGGAAGGGGAGGTGTTCTCTGTGCCTGACTTGGCGACGTTTAGCTTCAGTGTCTCGGCAGAGGGTAAGACTGTGAGCGATGCGCAGAAGCAGGTGACAGACAAGATGGACGCCATACTCCCTGCTCTCAAGGGGATGGGGATCGATGAGAAGGATGTGAAGACTACAGACTACTCCGTCTATCCTAAGTATTCATACGAGGAGATAAGGTGTCTCGCTTATCCTTGTCCGGCAGGTAGACAAGTGCAAGACGGCTATACAGCTAACCATAGTGTCTCGGTGAAGGTGAGGAAGACCGATGACGCTGGTAAGGCGCTCGCTCTAGCAGGAGACAATGGCGCCACCAATCTTTCCAATGTTTCCTTCACTGTCGATGATCCAGAGAAGGTTTCTGCCGGTGCTCGCGCCCTCGCGATAGCAGATGCGAAGGAGAAGGCCAAGGTTCTCGCCAAGGATCTAGGGGTTAAGCTTGTCAGAGTGGTGAGCTTCAACGATATGAGCGGTGGCAATATGTATAACTACCGTGAGGCGGCTTATGGTGGTGACGGTCTGGTCGCTCAGGTCAAGGCTCCCACTCTCCCTACAGGAGAAAATAAGGTGAAGGTAGTTGTTAACATCATCTACGAGATACGTTAGAGCATTCTTGTTATATAATTTGAACGGACAACGGTCACTCTAGGAGGGTGATAGTGCAGAAGCTTCTCTTGCCACGCGATATCTGTGTCAGGTGTATTACAGACCTGTTGCCTGACCAAGAAACCCGAGATTCCCCAGAAGGGAGAGAGCACGTAGACTGTCCTCCCCTCACCAAACCAGAGGCACCTACAGACGATGACCTCATACTCATCGTCTGCCGTTCTTAGAACCTATACTTCGCCCACCCTTGCAATACTGGGGTGGGCGTAGTATTATATTTGGACACCTCCGCGGTGTTTTTTTATAGACCAATATGAACAAATTCATCAACTATCTTCGAGAGACCAAGGCAGAGATGCAACACGTCGTGTGGCCTTCTAGGTCGCAGGCAATCATCTTTACCGGTGTGGTAATCGTGATCTCAGTCCTTACAGCAGTCTTCTTGGGGTTCTTCGACTACGTCTTCTCCCTGATCCTTCAGAAGTTCGTCCTTTAATCTAATCTTAAGCACAAATGAGCAAACAACAGACCACAGGGGAGAGGAACTGGTACGTCGTCCACACTTACGCTGGATATGAGAATGCTGTGATGAGAAACCTCAAACAGCGTATTACCTCATATGCTATGGAGGACAAGATTTTCAACGTGATCGTCCCTACTGAGAAGAAGATCAAGATCAAGGGTGGTAAGCGTGTCGAGGAAGAAGAGAAGATTTACCCTGGTTACATCCTCGTCGAGATGATTGTGACCGACGACTCTTGGTACGTGGTGAGGAACACTCCTCGTGTAACCGGCTTCGTCGGTTCAGGTGTCTTCCCAGTACCTATCGCTCAGAAGGAAGTTGACGCACTCTTCGCTCGTATGAATGCTGACAAGGTGATGCATACCATCAACCTTCAGGAGAACGACGCGGTACTTATCGTTGATGGTCCGTTTAAGGAGCTTGAGGGCAAGGTTTCTCTGATAGACGAGGAGAGGGGTAAGGTGAAGGTTCTCGTGAACATGTTCGGTCGTGAGACCCCTGTGGAGCTCGATTTCTTGCAAGTTAAGAAGGTTTAACGTATTCTACCCACACATATATGGCAAAGAAAGTTGTAAAAATACTCAAACTACAGATCCCTGGTGGAGCAGCCGTCCCTGGTCAGCAGTTGGGCCCTGTGCTTGGTTCTGCCGGTATCAATATCGGTGAGTTCGTAAAGCGTTTCAACGACGAGACCAAGGACCGCCGTGGGGAGACTGTCCCTACCGTAGTCGAGGTCTACGACGACCGTACTTACGGTATGTCCTACAAGGTCGAGCCTGCTTCTGCCCTCATCCTCAAGGCTATAGGCAAGGAGAAGGGTTCTGGTACCCCAAACACCTCGAAGATCGGCAAACTCACTATGAGTCAGGTCAAGGAAATAGCCGAGAAGAAGATGCCAGACCTCAATGCTTCTGACCTCGACGCCGCTTCCAAGATTATCGCTGGTACGGCACGCTCAATGGGTGTAGATGTGAAATAAGATATAAATATGAGAAAGACAAAAGTCCCACTTCGGTGGGACTTTTGTTATACTTCAAAGATGGATAGCAAACTCAAACTATATATCAGCACATCTCTTACTTGGGCTGAGCCAGAGTATACAGAGAAGATAAAGACCTTTAAGGACTCTCTCAAGGGCGAGTATGAGGTGATGGAGTTCCTTGGTTTGGGTACCGGCTCTCCTCAGGAGGTTTATGAGAGAGATATACAAGAGTGTATTGCTGGGTGTGACCTAGTCCTTGCCTTCTGTGACTATCCGTCTATCGGTCTAGGGTACGAGCTTGGGACGGCTGTAGAGAAGTATAGTAAGCCTGTCCTTGCTGTGGCTCAGATAGAGTCTAAGGTTACTCGTCTTATCGAAGGTGTGACTCACCCTATGTATAACTTCGCTCGGTATTCAGATATTTCTGAAGTAAGTAATCTCCTCACTCAAAAGGTTCAAAAATTTTTCCCCAAGTTAGAACCGGCGATCTGTGAGACAGACGTGTGTGCTGTGTAGCTCAGACCACAAGGTATCGTTCTATCTCTAACAAATTTGTGAGCTGCAGAGACCTTAGAGATTCGTCGGGTTCGTTTATATTGACCAAGATTGACCGTATGCCAAGTTCTAAGGGTATTTCGTAATCAGTTCGGATTCGGTCTCCGATATAGAGAAACTCGTCAGATGAATGCTCAGGGTACTTAGCCAACCAGATTTTGTAAGCACTACCATCTGACTTATCTGCGTCATCTTTTGTAATAATGTGTCTGAAGATGGATCGAGGGATATCTAAGCTTTTCAACTTTCTATCAGTATTGTTTCTATCTGAGCCAGTGATGAGATCTAATGTGTATTTGTCAGAAAGTTTGGAAAGAAGAGAGACAACTCTTGGATCTGGCACAAGAAACTTAGCAATCTCAGCTTTCTCGAGAGCTTCCTGCACACTCTCCTTGGCTTCTTCGGTATCAAATCCTAGAGCTACCAGACTCTTGCTTCCACTAAGACCCCGTCCTTCTTGGTAGAGAGCTCTGAACTTCTCTCGAGCAGTTTCGGTGTCGATGTTCAAGCGGCTAGCAATCTTCTCATAGATATATTTCTGGATAGCTTCATCTATCTCAGGAGACTTGGGGTAGAGGGTCTGATCTAGATCGAACCCTATGATCTTTACTTTGTTAAAGTTTGTATCCCACATAGTAGATGGCTAGTTTACCTAAATTAACGTTTAACTCCTTCGAGATGCGTGTGGCTATATGGTTGCCAAGTTTGGTGTCGGTTTCCCTGTTACCGATTGAACGGTTTTGGAACACCGCGGTGGCGTACACCTTACCGCCGAAGACGTTTGCTTGGAAGAAGACTAGATGGTCTGCTTGAGGGTCATCTTCTCCAGCATAATATTCTGAGAGTACCGTGTTGTTGTGCATGCCACCTTTGGACTTGAGATAGTCTACAAGCTTGGTAACTGTGTCGACACCTCTGTAGTTTTCTAGTTTATCCAACACTGCATTATGTGGGCGCTCGATTTCTTCGGATATATCTTGGGTATAGTAGGCGACAGCTCCTGCGATTTCTGGAGTCTTGGTATTGGTATCGATAAGGTATGGTCCAGAGGCGCTACTCCACTCACCAGAAGGCTTGGACGGCTCACTCAAAATCTTCTTGGTTCTCTGTTCTTCTGTCAGAAGGAGGATGTTGGCACGGTTGGAGAGCATATACATATCACCAGTTTCGAGACCCAGACTCTGAGCAATCTGCTTGGTATAAGCATCGAAGAGACCGAAGACGTTCTCTGGGTAGGCGTTGACGGCATTGTGTGCACGGGCGATGTGGAACGAGTGGAGCTTGTTGTCTAAGACGAAGAAGATGTCGTGTGTGAGACAAGGGTCGTGGGTAAACTTGGTCTTACCTGTGTCTGGGTCTATGTAAGTACCCATATCGGTAGAAGGGTCGAACCTTTGTACCACAGTGGCTCGAGAGGGGTCTGCTTTGAGTACCTCCTTACTCTTCTCGAACTGGTCGAATCCGAAGTAGGTTCGAGTGCGCTCCCCATATGAGTAGGTCCCATCGTGGTCGAAGCGTAGAAGCTGTTGCTTGTAGTTTTCTCTGACAGTGGCGGTATCCTGGTCGCCTTGGCGGTAGATGGCGGGCATTGTTTCGAGTGCCTTACTAGTATCTCTGTATATGGCGAGGACGGATGCTGTGCGAGCTAGACCCTTCCAACTATCACCATGATCCTCGGTGATACCTTCGGTGTAAATCTTCTGCAATACACCTTTGTGTACAGAGAGGAATGAGTCTCCCTCGACCAAGACATTGGGGAGTTCTTCTGTATTTATCTTGAAGATGGATGCGAAGTCTTGGATAAACGAGTATCCGAGCTTGGTGGCTACTGATGCCCGGGCCAGTTGGGTGCCTATGTCGATACGATGGAGGATGTCCATCTCGTATGATTCAAAGCGGTTTTCTCGAGAGAGCCTCTCGCACATGACGTAGAGGTTGTTCGCAAGGAGCTCAAAGACTGACTCGCACACGTCGAAGGCAAGACACATAGCAGAGATCTTGCCCTCACGAATATTTACTTTGTAATAGTAACGCTTGTCCATCTCAAGTTGGATGTTGGATTCTAGAGGGATTTCTTCGGCTCCAGTTATCTCGCTTGATGTGACGAAGGTGGGGAAGGAGATGTTGTTTGCCATCTCGGTGCCCACTCGACCAAGCTCAGCTCCGAGAAGAAGTTGATCTATGGGGGCAAGGAGTTTCTTGCCCTCCCCAAGATGCTTCATCAGTGAGTAGGAGAGAAGAAAGGGGTCATTGCTCCTCACGAAGTAACTCTTGGAGCCAACTTTGATATCCAGTCGGATAAGACCGTTTCCACTTGAGACTTTGAATGGGACAAATGGTTTGAGTTCCTTGCCCTCCACCTCTACTTTCGGAGGTTGGAGGTGTTGGAAGTCTGCAGGGTCAAGGTCTACCTCGTTCTTGGATGTTTGAGGGAGCTTCTCTATGGTCTCTAGAAGTAGAGTAAGTGAGTCGTAATAAATCTTGTCTTTCGAATTTATTCTAACTAACACTTCGTGGAGTTCTGGGCTTACTCTAGGCTTCAACCATGTGAGATATCTATTGATAACCTCCTTACTTGAGGCGTGCTTGCCCATAAAGATGGGGAGTACCAGTAGCTCCTGACGGAAAGTGTCGAAGATCTTGGGGGTGATGCTTGGGTAGTGGCTGGAGGCAGCGACACCTCCCTTGATGTAGTTGCCTTCGCGTCCTTCCTCAAAGCCGTCCATGAGAGCGAGGAGGAGGTTGGTGCTTGGGGCAAAAGTAAGGGACTCTTCTGAGAAGAGGATTAAGTGCTTGAGTGTGGGGTGCGAGAGAGCGTTGACCACCATTCTCTCCCCACCGTCGCGACTGACGATGAGAGAACCAAGGACAGAGATGTTTGGGCGACTGGACTCCTTGATCTCATTTACCACTTGAGCAGGAGCTGTTGTGTTGGTGCAGATGGCGATAGATCCACTCTTGCCTTCGGCAGGGGTGAGGAGGATCGCTTCGACTAGAGGGAAGTAAGTCTTCATATTAGATCCATTTCTTACTACTCCAACTGTCTGGGAGGTATTCTTCTATCTTTATTTTCTTAAACTCCGAGCTCTCACTGGAGAAGAGGTAAAGGTCTGGAGAAATATTGAGTTTCGCAGACATCTCAGAGACAAACTGACGACAAGAGCCACACATATTGCAAGGTGAGTCAGGATACTTGTTCGAAACTACGCCGATGGACTCGATCTTACCACCCTCGTCTAAGATGGCAGATATCATCGCAGTCATCTCAGAGTGGAGATTGAGACGCTTGTCTGGGCTTGAGTATTGCCCAGCGAAATAAACGTGACCAGTGCTGGTATAGACAGCCGTACCATAAGAAGAAGCAGAGTCGTATAGAGGGAAGTTTCTCCCCATACCCATAAGGGCAAATTTCTTGAGTTCCTTAGGCATATCATCTGGTGATATTTCCTCCTTGACCTTGTTGGGGGAATAAGGCTCTTTTGTCCGAGAGATAGAAATAGGAGCGGGGTTGTAGAGGGGGAAGATGTCCTCAACGTTTTCTGATTGGAAAAGGGTCTTGCCTTCCTTATCGACCACTCGGTAAGAGAGAGGGGCTTGTGAGCGTGATGTGTAGTCAACCATCACCTTGACCACGACAGGGGACAAGAGGAAGTCCTGCTCACTTTCGATCATGGTTACAACTTCTCTTACGGGAAAGTCGTTGGCTGAGATAGAAAGAGCTAGGGCTGAATGCTCTGAGGAAATATGCATAAGGTTAGTATCAGAGCCAATCACTGCACCAACATATTCTCTACCACTTGCGGTAAGGACGAGAGAGCTTGTCCTCTCGGTGCTAGTTGATTTCAAGATGCATTGCTCTAGACCCTTCTTGAGTTTCTGAATTTGTTCTGAGGTAAGAGAGAGTTCCATTAGAAGATGTCGACATTAGAGCGCAACTTGCTGACAGAGAGTCCAGCTGGAGCCCAGTCGTAGTGGAGAGTCTTCTTGAGAAAGTCGTTGAAGAGGTGAATCTTGTCTCGTTCAAGTCTGGGGTACATTTTCTCACCCTGCTTACTCGAGAGTCTAATAGTTGGGTAGAAGGGCATGGGGAAGGCGTAGTAAGGGATGAGTGGTGAGGATTCTCCCCGCTCGACTAGGATAGCAGTGATGGGCTCATTGAGATGTTCTAGAGCGTAGTCTATACGGTGCACGCCGTCGCAGATGATGTAGAAGTCCTGCTTCTTGTTGTACTGCAGACCGTAGTTGATGAGTGGAGTGTTGGAGTGGAAGACGTCGAGATGTTTGATCGAACTTACTTCGTCGATAAAGAAGTCCTTGAGATATCTCTCTGTGATGGCATGGAGGTTGTCCTTGGCGTCCTTTACGTGGAAGCCGTTGAAGTGCCGACTCAGTTTGTTGAGCTCGATGAAGCCGTCGTCGAGGTCATAAGTGTGCTTCTCGATGATCGGCGGGATCATGTGGAACATACCGCGATCCTTCCAATCGTACTCGATGCCGTATTTGAGCTGGTGGACGCGCTTGCCATCTTTCTTTAGAGCCTCATCTACAGTGCGAATAATGTCTAGCTGGTTCAAGTAGACCGTGGGTTGTGGGGAAAAGAGTGGGTGGTGAGCACTGCCAATCTTGATACTTGGGGAGGTGCCGAAGTTCTTGGCTGGGTAGATGGTGACTAGGGAGAACTTGGCCTTCTTGTAGGGTTTGATCTTCTTGCCTTCTTTGTTGTATAGACCACGGAACTCGATGCGTCTCAGGGCTTCTGAGAGCTCTTCGAAGGGGATAATGCGTTTGAGTTCAATGAGTTTCTTGACCATAATTTCCTTAAGTATATATAAGGGTAGGGTCAAAACAAGGACTGTTCCTATGTGCTAATATGTGTTCATTATGGAATTCAACGAATATCAGAAAAAGGCTCTAGAAACAGCCCTTTATTCAGAGAAATATAAGGTTATTTACCCTGCTTTCGGTCTGGGTAATGAGGCTGGAGAAGTACTGGGCAAGATCAAGAAGTGGCTTCGTGGAGACGATGGTGAGGGAGAAATGAATGAAGAAAGGAAGCTCGCTCTCCGAGATGAGCTTGGAGACGTCTTATGGTACCTAGCAGTTCTTGCAAGGGATCTAGGGTTTGAGCTAGATGAAGTGGCTAAGCTAAATATAGAAAAGCTTAAGTCTAGGAAAGAAAGAGGAGCTCTACACGGAGATGGCGATAAAAGATAAATTAGAAAAATTAATAGAAGAAGCACTAAGTACTCTCGGTCTTGAGGGGGTTAAGTTTGTCGTGGAGCACCCCACTGATCTCAAGATGGGGGACTATTCGACCAATGTAGGTATCAAGACTGGCAAGGCGAAGGAGATTTTCAATCACTTAGGTTCTAAGGAAATTGAGGGTATTGAGAAAATAGAACTGGCTGGTCCGGGATTCATCAACTTCTATCTCTCGAAAGAATTTTTCAAAAATAGTTTGGGAGAGATTATCGAGAAGGGTGAAGGCTTCGGTAGAGGGGAACATGCGAAGGGATACAAGGTGATGATCGAGCATACGCAACCCAATCCCTTCAAGGATCTACACATCGGTCATATGATGAATAATACTATTGGTGAGGCTGTTACTCGAATCATCAAGTGGAACGGTGCCGAGGTAAAGACCGCCAGCTATCATGGAGATGTTGGACTCCATGCTGCTAAGGCTGTGTGGGGGATGCTCAAGGGTAAGATGAGTCCGTATGCAGAAGGTCACAAGGCTTACGAAGAAGACGAAGAAGCTAAGAAAGAGATCATAGAGATCAATAAAAAGATTTATGATAGAAGCGATGAGAAGATAAATGAAGTTTATGATCGTGGGAGAAAGGAGAGCCTAGATCAGTTCGAGGAAGTTTATAAGCTTCTGGGGAGTGAGTTCGACTACCACTTCTACGAGAGTGAATCTGCCAAGGTCGGGAAGGACCTAGTCTTGGAGAATGTGGGGAAGATTTTTGAAGAGAGTGAGGGGGCAGTAGTCTTTAAGGGGGAGAAGTATGGTCTACACACAAGAGTTTTCCTCAATTCTGAGAAGCTTCCTACTTATGAAGCCAAGGAAGTGGGTCTCGCGGAGATCAAGAAAGAGAAGTTTCCTTTCCAGCACTCCATCACCCTGACTGCCAACGAACAGAATGCCTTCTTCAATGTGGTGGAGGTGGCTATTGGAGAAGTTTTCCCAGAACTTAAGGGTAAGTTGAAACATCTTTCTCATGGGATGCTCAAGCTTCCTACAGGCAAGATGTCTTCTCGTACTGGAGATGTGATCTCCGCCGAGTCTTTGATTGAGCAGGTCAAGGAGAAGGTGAAGGGTGATGAGCAGGTCGCAATAGGGGCGATCAAGTATATGATCCTCCGCCAAGCACTGGGCAATGACATCATCTTTGATTTTGATAAATCTGTCTCTACCGAAGGTGACTCTGGAGTGTATCTCCAGTACGCACATGCTCGTGCTAACTCACTGTTAGAAAAAGCCGGTAAGAAGGGAAGTGTAGAGAGTGAGAGTGGAGAGACTCGGGAGATAGAGAAGCTTCTTTATAGATTCCCAGAGATAGTTGAGAGAGCTGGGGCAGAGTATGCGCCGAACTACATCACGACGTATCTCACCGAGCTCGCATCTAGCTTCAACAACTTCTATGCACACGAGCCTGTGCTAGAGGATTCTCCAGAGTCCTCCTATAGACTTGCTGTCGTCGAGGCTTTCAAAATTGTGATGAGAAATGGTTTGAATATTCTCGGTATTCCAGCTCCAGAAAGGATGTGATAAGGTGATTCTAGATTTCTAGAACTTTCCCATGAGGTGATCGATATGATCAACGTAATTGCTGGACCAACGGCTGTTGGTAAGACCACGATCGCGGATATTCTCTCTCATCTCAAACCCTCGATCCACCGTGCCGTGTCGTGTACCACAAGGAAGCGGAAGAGAGATGAGGTAAACGGCGTGGACTACCACTTCTTGAGCAGGGAGGATTTCGAACGGAGACGCAAGAGAGGTGACTTCGCTGAGTGTGCTGAGGTCCACGGTGAGTGGTACGGCACCCTCAGACTTGATCTGAGTCCTGCTCTGCGTGCTGGAGTAGAAGTACTTCTTGTGATCGACGTGCAGGGTATGCGTGAGATCAAGAGGCAGTACCCTCATGTCACAAGATCGATCTTCATCCACCCTCCAAACATCTCGACTCTTGAAGAGCGTATTCGTAGGAGAGACAGAGGGGAGTCAGAAGAAGAGATTGCTCGACGTCTCGAGAGGGCACAGCAGGAGATCTGCTGTGCCACTGAGTTTGACTACGAAGTAGTCAATGGTTCATTGAAACCTACAGTCCGAGAAGTGCTGACTCTTCTGGGGATCTAGACCTATCGTTCTTCTTATTTTAGCCCAACTGCGCATCTGTGCGGTTGGGCTAGAACTTTTTGGAATCAGGGGCTAAAAAATGTTAAAGTAAGCCCCATATGGCAGATAAGTCCCCTAGGGCTATAAAGGAAGAAGAAATCCTCTCTTTCTGGAAGGAGAATAAGATCTTCGAGAAAAGTCTGGAGAAAGGCGACAAGGAATTCGTCTTCTATGATGGTCCACCCTTCGCCACTGGGCTCCCACACTACGGGCACATCCTCCCCGGTACGATGAAGGACGTGATCCCTCGTTATAAGACGATGCGAGGATACAAGGTCTCGCGTCGTTGGGGTTGGGATTGCCATGGGTTACCTATCGAGAACCTTGTGGAGAAGGAGCTTGGGCTTGAGACCAAGAAGGACATAGAGAAGTACGGTATCGCAGAGTTCAACAAGCGCGCTCGCGAGAGTGTTTTGAGATACGAGAAGGATTGGAAGGAGATCATCCCTCGCACAGGTCGCTGGATCGACATGGACAATGCGTACAAGACTATGGACTCGAGTTATACAGAGTCGGTCTGGTGGTCGTTTAAGACCCTATACGACAAAGGCTTGGTGTACCAAGGTTTCAAACCAATGCACCTGTGCCCACACTGTGAGACAACTCTTTCCAACTTCGAGGTAAACCAAGGTTACAAGGACATCACGGATATCTCGGTGTATGTGAAGTTCGAACTGGTTGATGAGCCTAGGACATATCTCCTCGCTTGGACGACTACTCCATGGACTCTGCCGGGGAATGTAGCTCTCGCGGTGAATCCTAATATTGAGTATGTTCAATTTGAATATGATGGTAGTAACTATATTTCTTCACTCGATTTTTATAAGAAAGGTGGGAATATAGACCCAAATAAAAAACTTCCTGCTCTGGTTAAGAGTTTTAATGGGAGAGACCTAATTGGTAAAAAATACAAACCAGTTTTTGATTACTATCTTAAAGAATCAAAAGTTTATGGTGCAGATTTTGTCACTTCTGAAGACGGCACTGGTATCGTGCATATCGCACCAGCTTTCGGCGAAGATGACTACAATCTTTCGCTTAAGGAGAACTTGCCATTCGTCCAACACGTAGGCACTGATGGGAGGTTCAAGAGTGAGGTAAAGGATTTCGCAGGACTTAAGGTCAAACCCAAGGAAGACCATCAAGCGGGGGATGTGGAGATCATTAAGTATCTGGCGGGAAAGGGCACACTCTTCGGCAAAGAGAAGATAATCCACAGCTACCCACACTGCTGGCGTTGCGACACCCCGCTTCTAAACTACGCTTCTTCGTCTTGGTTTGTGAAGGTAACTGACATCAAGAATAAGTTGGTTTCTGGTAACAAAGATGTGAAGTGGGTACCGGAAGATATTCGTGACGGTCGCTTCGGCAAGTGGCTCGAAGGTGCGCGAGACTGGGCAGTGTCTCGCTCACGCTTCTGGGGTGCTCCACTACCAGTCTGGCAAAACAGTGACAACTCAAAGTCTTTGGTAATAGATTCTGTAAAGTCTCTCAAGAGGTACAGTAAGAAGTCAGGAAATAAATATTTTGTAATGAGGCATGGGAGAGCTCAAAACAATGAGTTAAACGTCGCTAGCGGTAAGGCTGAGAACCAGCACCACTTAACAGAAGATGGTAGGGAGATGGTGTTGAAAAATGCAAAAGAATTTAAAGAAAAGGTAGATCTAATATTTGTTTCTCCATTTGTACGTACAAAAGAGACGGCAGAAATTGTAAGAGAGACTCTGGGTGTTTCCAGTGAATCCGTTATTGTTGATGAAAGATTAAGAGAATTAAACTTCGGAGAATTTGAAGGTAAGAGTATTGATGAATATCAGAAAGTTTACCCAAATACTCCTGATTTATTCGATAAACATCCTAGTGGGGGTGAAAATGAACAAGATGTGAAAAAGAGAGTAGGTGACTTCCTCTATGAAATTGAAAATAAATACTCAGGTAAAACTATTCTGATCGTTTCTCATGGCGATCCAGTCTGGATGGCGTCTTCTGTGACTGAAGGAGCTTCTATACCTAAGATGCTTTGGATTCTTGCAGAGCATTATCCTAAATATGCAGAGATAAATGAACTTAAATTTATCCCGCTTCCACATAACGAGAACTTCGAGCTAGATCTGCACCGTCCTTATATAGATGAAGTGGTGCTAGAGAAAGATGGCGAGGAGTACAGGCGTGTGCCAGAAGTCTTCGACACATGGTATGACTCAGGTTCGGTGCCCTTCGCCTCAAGAGCCTCGAGGGACTTCAGACCAGCAGACTTCATCGCTGAGGGGCTCGACCAGACGCGTGGGTGGTTCTATACACTTGGAGTATTGAGTACTGCTCTCTTCGGCAAGTTCCCTTACAAGCAAGTTGTGGTCAATGGTCTCGTCCTGGCAGAGGATGGCAAGAAGATGAGTAAGCGTCTCAAGAACTATCCAGAACTGACAGACGTCTTGGACAAGTACGGTGCTGATGCTCTGCGCTACTACCTCATGTCCTCCCAAGCAGTGAGAGCGGAGGATCTTGCCTTCTCGGAGAAGAGTTTGGACGAAGTGATGAAGAAGAACATCAATCGTCTCGAGAACGTCTTAAGTTTCTACGAGTTATATATCGGCGAAGATAAGGTGATACCTGGCAAGAATGAACATATATTGGATCAGTGGATAGATGCACGGCTAAACCAACTTATCGTAGATGTGACAGAAGGACTCGAGAGATATGAGATAGACAGAGGAGCTAGACCTATAGCTGACTTTATCGACGACCTCTCTACATGGTACTTGCGTCGCTCGCGCACTCGACCAGAGGCTCTACCTAAGCTTCGTCAGGTTCTTATTACTTTCTCTAGAGTGATAGCACCGTTTATGCCGTTTATGGCAGAAGATATTTATAAGAGATTGAAGGGGGAGAAAGAGAGTGTGCATCTAGAAACTTGGCCTCAAGCTGAGAAGCGTCTTATGGAGAAGTTTTTCCCAAGTAAGGTGCTTGAGAACATGGAGAGTGTGAGAAAGGTTGTCACTCTAGCCCTCGAGGCTCGTATGAAGGCAAATGTGAAGGTCCGCCAACCATTGAGTAAACTTTCTATCAAGACAGAACTCCCTGCAGAATATCTTGAGATCATAAAGGATGAGCTGAATGTGAAGGATGTCGTGGTAGATAAAACTCTTTCTGAAGAAGTTCTCCTCGACACCGTGCTTACTCCAGAGCTAGAAGAGGAGGGGAGAGTCCGTGATGCGATACGTGCTGTGCAGGAGTGGAGGAAGGAGCAGAACCTTAAGCCTGGAGAAACGGCTCACTACTCTGTGCCTGAGGAGCTTAGGGAACTTTTCTCTAAGCATTCAGAGATGATAAAGTCGGCAACCAGTATCGAATTCTAGTGTCTTACCATATCTACACGACTAAGGGGATTGTGCTTTCTGAGAAAGCATTCCAAGAAGCGGACAGGGTCTACAACATCCTGACTAGAGACTTGGGGCTTATCCGAGCATCAGCTATCGGTGTGCGTAAGGAGTCGTCTAAACTTCGTGGAGCCTTAGAACCCTTCTCACTCTCACTCGTGTCTCTAGTCCGAGGTAAGGAGTATTGGCGTATCACCTCAGCGCAGATTCTAAAGCCTATTGGAGTCACTCCCTCTCTGGCGAAGCCCTTCTCTCTACTTGAGAAGCTGGTCCAAGGCGAGGAGGCGCATCCAGAATTGTTCGATACTATAGAAAGTGCTATTTCTTCTACAGATTTCAACGAAACATTTGAGATAAATCTTGTCGCCCAGATACTTCACAAACTCGGGTATCTAAGAGAGGAAGATCTAGGTCTAGAGAAGAAGGAACTGATCAAGGCGATAAACGACGGTCTCCAAGTGAGTCAGCTTACCTAAAAGGTCTAACTTCAAGGTATAATAGTTAGCAACTAGCAAGTTCATTGCCCATATGACAGAAGACAAATCAAGAGTCGAACAGTTGTCGGAGTCTCTTAACTCTCGGACTCGCTATCATGACCCATCGGACACGAGAAGCCCGGTTAAACCTTTGGATATGCCCGAGACAGAAGAGAAGTGGCAAGGGGGCACTCTAAGTGAGATGCTCGCTCACGAGCGCGAACCTGCTGAGGTTAACCCATTTATGAAAAGATTTTTCCTCTTCGCACTACTTTTCTTCGTCGCTACTGTTGGGGTGGCTACACTCGTCTTCTTCGGCGGAGTAAACTTCATTTCTTCCAAGAATGTTGATATAGAAGTAGTCGGCCCGACCACAGTGGCTGTGGGACAGATGATGGAGCTCGGTATCAGTATCAAGAATGGTAACAACAGTGACCTCGAACTAGCTAACTTCTCTATCCAGTTTCCTTCCGGTAGCCGTGATCCATTGGACTCTGGTAAGGCCTTGAGTTACTCCAGAGAAAGTCTAGGTTTGATCAAGGCAGGATCAGAGTCTGCTCGAAATGTGCGGACAGTACTTATCGGTGCGAGTGGGGAGACAAAGGAATTCAAACTCTCTCTGGAGTATAAGGTGAAGGGGAGTAACGCCACTTTCTACAAAGACAAACTGTATCAAGTCACGATGGGTGAGGCTCCACTCTCGCTCTCTATCGAATCCCCAAGCTCTGTTACCTCTGGAGACAGCTTCACCACTACGCTCTCTGTAACCTTGAATTCGACCGAGGTGCTCAAGAATGTGATGTTGCGCGCGGAGTATCCATACGGCTTCTCGCTATCTTCTGCGGTGCCAAGCGCTATCTCTGAGAACAACGTGTGGTCACTAGGCGATCTATCCCCTGGGACTACCAAGAAGATTCAGCTCAAGGGTATCTTGATAGGGGAGAATCAAGATGAGAGGACCTTCAGGTTCTACCTCGGCGCTTCTGAGACAGAAGGTCTTAGTCCCAACTTCAAGACAGTGATCCTCTCATCTCAGGAGACTATTTCTATAGAGCGACCTTCTATCGGACTTTCAGTAGTGTTCAATGGTGATAACTCTCAGACATACGTTACGCCTGCCGGTCGCGCCATTTCTACAACAGTGAGGGTCAAGAACAATCTTCCCGAGAAACTCATCAACCCACAGTTAGAAGTGCGTCTTGCGGGTACAGGTTTAAACAAGAATTCTGTCACGGTCTACAACGGAGGAGTCTATAGTCAGTCGGGTTCCAAGATTAATTGGAATCTATCTAACTCCTTCGGGTTGACCGAGTTTTCTCCGGGAGAGGGAGGGGAGGCGCAGTTTCTCTTCGCTTCACTTCCAGAAGCGTTGTCTACTGGAAGTGGTTCTGAGATGAGTTTGCAGTTTATCCTCTCAGGTACTCCTACAGGCTCTTCTAAACCTATAAGCGTGACAGAAACTCGTAAGGTCAAGATTGCTTCACAAATAGTCTTGTCTGCTCGAGCTGTGCGTTCTATAGGACCCTTTGAAAACACTGGACCCATCCCACCGAAGGTAGATCAAGAAACAACTTATACCGTGCTCTGGTCTGTGGTAAACACTCAGACGGGGCTAAATAGTGCGAAGCTTACAGCGAAGTTGGGCGCGAAGGTCTCTTGGGTCAGGGATCAAGGTCTTCCAGATGAGAAGGTCTCTTATGACGAGAAGACAGGTGTCGTCACTTGGAACATTGGGGAGTTAGAGTCAAGCTCAGACGTCTCTTCTGGTACTAGAAACACCTCTTTCCAAATCAAGCTCAAACCGTCACTCTCACAAGTCGGGACTGTGCCAACCTTGCTCGGTTCAATTGCCTTGTCGGGGGTAGAAAATATCCGAGGAGAAAACGTTTCTGTCACTGCGCCAGCTCTAACCACTCGTATTTCTACAGACCCTGCATTTATCCAAGGAGATGATATAGTGGTGAAATAATGGCAGGAAAAGACGATAACTTGATGGAGAAAATAGTGTCCCTCTGCAAAAGAAGGGGGTTTATCTACCCTAGCTCTGAGATCTATGGGGGCTTCTCTGGCTTCTGGGATTATGGTCCATACGGAGTGGAACTAAGACATAATATCAAGCAGTATTTCTGGGACAAATTTGTCGGTGAGAAGGAGGAAATCTACCCAGTTTCTACTAGCATCGTCATGAACCCTCGTGTCTGGGATGCGAGTGGCCACGTGGCTGGGTTTGCTGACCCTCTTGTCGAGTGTGTGAAGTGTCACCACCGTTTCAGACCAGATCAGCTAGAAGATGCTGCCAAGTGTCCTGACTGTGGCGGGTCATTTGGCGATGTGAAGCAGTTCAATATGATGTTCAAGACCTATGTCGGTGCTGCTTCTGACGAGAGCGCTGTGTCGTATCTACGCCCAGAGACCGCTCAGGGTATGTTTGCGAACTTCAAGAATATTATCGACTCCTTCCATCCCAAGCTTCCTTTTGGTATTGCACAGATTGGTAAGGCTTTCAGAAACGAGATCGCTCCTCGGGACTTCCTCTTCCGCTCACGTGAGTTCGAACAGATGGAGATAGAATACTTCGTCGATCCACGAGACGAGAAGAAGATAGACCAGATCTTCGACGGTTTCTACGAGGAACAACAGCAGTTCTTGAAAGATATTGGTCTAAGCGAGTCTAAGATCCACAAGGTAGATGTCCCAGCAGAGGATAGAGCTCACTACTCTAAGAGAAGTGTCGATACTGAGTATGACTTCCCATTCGGTCAGAAAGAGCTCCTAGGACTGGCTTATAGGACAGACTATGATCTCAAGGCTCATATAGACAAGAGTGGTGCAGATTTAAGCTACTTCGATGAGGAGACCAAGGAGAGGTTTGTCCCACACTGTATCGAGCCGACTATGGGTGTCGATAGGCTCGTGATGGCGGTACTCTCTGATGCATACACAGAAGATGAGTTAGGTGGAGAGCCGAGAGCGTATATGAAGTTCTCCCCTAAGGTGGCACCTGTGCGCGTAGCCGTTTTCCCATTACTCAAGAACAAGCCGGAACTCGTTTCTAAGGCTCGTGAGGTCTACAAGATGTTGAAGCAGGAGATACCCAACATCGAGTTCGATGACAACGGCAACATCGGTAAGCGTTATAGGAGACAGGATGAGATAGGTACTCCGCACTGTATTACTGTCGACTTCGATACTCTGGGTGAGAGTCCAGAGTTACTCGATACCGTGACTCTCCGTGACCGTGACACAGGGGAGCAGAAGAGGGTCCAGATCGCCGAGCTCGTGTCTCTTCTTAAATAATCTTATGAAAACTGATGAAGAAAAGCAGAAGATAAGTATCACCACCTCAAGTTGGGTGAGAGGTGTGGTTGTGGTGGCGCTAGCTTACGGGATACTCTCAGTGTCAGGGTTTATCTTGGCACTTATCGCCTCTATCGTTATCGCTTCCTCGATAGAACCGCTCACCCTCTGGGCACAGAGACACAACTTACCTCGAGTAGTGTCGGTGATATTTATCTACGTCTTCGGCGCGCTATTTATCACAGGGTTCTTCTACTTCCTTGTGCTGCCTCTTATAGGTGAGGTATCGGCCTTTATCAAAACTCTGACTATCTATAGTAATGCTGTGGTCAATGACAGCGTACTTTCGAACCTCTTTGTAGATCAGAATGTCTTCGGTGGATTGGATAAGCCAGTACTTATGACCCAGCTCTCCAGTTATCTCAATTCTTGGTCTAACTTTATGTCTCAGGGCATATTCTCGAGTCTCGCTACTATCTCTGGTGGGGTGGCAAGGTTTGTCCTCATCATCGTGCTCTCCTTCTATCTTGCGGTACAGGATGACGGGATCACTAAGTTCTTGAGGATTATCGTGCCGATCAAGCATGAGCACTACGTCATCAATCTCTGGAAGCGTTCTCAGGCAAAGATTGGTCGCTGGATGCAAGGTCAGATTATCCTAGCGGTGCTTGTGATGATCCTTGTCTACCTAGGACTCTCTATCCTCGGCATACCACATGCACTACTCTTGTCGGTGATCGCAGGAGTGTTTGAGATCATCCCACTCTTCGGACCTATATTCGCGGCTATCCCAGCGGTCTTTGTCGCTTATACTGTGATAGATGCTCCAACTGCAGTGATAGTGGGAGTTTTGTATCTAGTGATCCAGCAGTTCGAGAACCACATCATCTACCCACTGGTGGTCAAGAAGGTGATCGGTATCCCACCGATAGTTTCTATTATCGCCCTCGTCGTGGGAGGGGAACTAGCGGGCTTTCTAGGCATACTTATCGCTGTGCCTGTGGCGGCGGCGTTTATCGAGTTCTTTACTGACTTAGAAGAAGAAAAGCTCGCCAAGATCTCGGCGATGAGTATAGAAAAATAAATGTCAGACAAGAAACCTTTCTACATCACCACGACGCTTCCCTATGTAAATGCCGAACCACACATGGGTCATGCCCTTGAATTTGTGCGTGCAGATATTGTTGCTCGCTCTAAGAAGCTTCAAGGATATGACGTATTTCTCAACACTGGAACTGATGAACACGGACAGAAGATTTTTACCGCCGCAGAGAAAAATGGAAAGGAGGTACAGGAATACGCAGATCACTATGCTTCCAAGTTTAAGGAGCTCTTGTCTCGGCTTGGGGTAAGCGAAGATGTACATTTCGTTCGAACAACAGATCCAAATCACGTGGCTGCTGCGCAGGAATTCTGGAAGAGAGTGAATGAGAATGGATATATCTATAAGAAGAATTACAAAACAAAGTATTGCGTTGGCTGTGAATCTGAGAAAACAGATTCTGAAATTGTAGATGGAAAATGTGAGATCCATACAAACCTTGAGCTTGAGGTGAGAGAAGAGGAGAATTATTTCTTTAAATACTCTGCTTTCAAAGAGAAGCTCACTGAGTTCTATGAGAGAAACCCTAACTTTGTTCTCCCTGAATCCCGTCTCAATGAGATGAAGGAGTTTGTTTCTCACCTTGAGGATTTCTCTATCTCAAGGCTCAAGGAAAAAATGTCCTGGGGTGTCCCGGTACCAGGGGATGAGACCCATGTCATGTACGTGTGGTTCGATGCACTCGTAAGCTATATCTCAACTCTTGGTTGGCCTAATAATGAAGAGGCTTTTGAGAAGTTCTGGAAGAATGGTGAACCAACCCAGTATTGCGGCAAAGACAATACTCGTTTCCAGGCCGCGATGTGGCAGGCCATGCTCATGGCGGCAGGACTTCCTAACAGCAAGAGAATTGTTGTAAATGGATTCGTAACTGCAGAAGGGGGAGTGAAGATGTCTAAGTCTTTGGGAAATGTTGTGAACCCAGTCGACATCATCAATGAATACGGAACAGATGCGCTCCGCTATTTCGTTGCGCGCGAACTCAGCACATTTGAAGATACTCCTTTTACAATTGAGCGATTCAAGGATGCCTATAACTCAGGTCTTGCGAATGGTATTGGTAACCTCACATCTCGTATCATGAAAATGGCACAAGATAATCTTGAGGGACCGGTAGAAGTTAATGTGATAAATGTAGGGAATCTCACTGAGGATGATATTAATAATTTTGAAATACAGAAAGCTATTTCTCAGATTTTTGCTGCAATTGGACTTCTTGATGTAACTATCCAAACAAAAGAACCTTTTAAGCTTGTTAAAGCAGATCCAGAAGCAGGAAAAGCAATAATCAAAACTCTTGTAGAACAGCTATTTGCTATCGGAGTTAATCTTGAACCTTTCATGCCCGAGACTTCTCGAAAAATTATCGAAGCTGTAAAAGAAAACAAGCTCTCTGAACCTCTTTTCCCACGACTCAATGCCTAAGTATTTCGACATCCATTCTCACCCACAGGATTCTAAGTATGGAGATGATAGGGAAGCTATGATCCAGAGGCTCAAAGAGACTGGTACACACACTATTGCTATCGGTACAGATCTTGAGACTTCTAAACAGGCTGTAGAATTAGCAGAAAAATATGAAGAAATATATGCCTGCATTGGCATCCATCCGGTGGACGATACGAATGCCGTCTTTGATGCCCAAGCTTTTTCTGAATTAGTTAAACATCCAAAAGTTGTGGCGATAGGTGAGTGTGGGCTCGATTTCTTTCATGCGAAAAAGGAAGAGGATTACGAAAGGCAGAAGAATCTCTTCCTCTCTCAGATTGAGTTTGCGGTCAGGCACGACAAACCTCTGATGATCCACGGTCGAAGTGCCGAGAAGGAGATAGTGGAGTTCCTAGAGACTCTAAAGCCTGTATATGGAGAGAAGCTTCGAGGCAATGTACACTTCTTTGCTGGTTCTTGGGAGACGGCACAGAGGTTCTTCGCCATAGGCTTCACCCTCTCCTTTACCGGAGTGATCACCTTCACTAGTGACTACGATGAGGTGATCAGGCAGGCGCCTCTCGACAAGATTATGTCTGAGACTGACGCTCCCTATGTCGCCCCAGTGCCTTATAGAGGCAAGAGAAATGAGCCTAGCTACGTCTCAGAGGTGGTGAGGAGGATTTCTGAGATCAGAGGGGAGCCCTTGGAGAAGGTCCAAACTGCCCTTGTCAATAATGCTCTAAATATGTTAGGGTAGGAGCTCTGAATATGGCAAATACACAAGACTCAAACGAGGGGGTAACTGTCTACGAACTAGGCTATCTTATCCTACCTAGTATCTCTGAGGACCAGCTTTCTACCGTGGTAGATAAGCTCAAGGCTGTTGTTTCTAATGCAGGAGGTAAGGAGATAGATGGGGAGGCTCCCTTCAAGCAGGCTCTTGCCTACACTATGTCTAAGACCATCGGGGCTTCTAGCTATGTGGTCAAGGAGGCTTATATCGGCTGGATGAAGTTTGAGCTCGAGCCAGCTAAGGCTCTCGAGGTCAAGATAGAGGTAGAGAAGATGGATGAGGTCCTACGCTCACTTATCATCAAGGCTCCTCGTGAGAGTGACTTCACCTTTGCCAAGGCTGAGGCAGCTATCGCTGAGAAGGCTCGCCTTGAGGCTGTAGAGGCCGAAGTAGAGGCCCCAGCAGAAGAGGTGGTGAGTGCTCCTGAAGTGGTGGTAGAATAACAATATGTACTTCAACCGAGCGATCGTTATCGGGAACCTCACTCGCGACCCAGAGCTACGTTCTCTACCTTCTGGGATCCAAGTTGCAACCCTCTCTGTGGCTACCAACCGTGTCTGGAAGGACAAGAACGGAGCCAAGCAGGAGTCGACAGATTATCACAATGTGGTAGTCTTTGGTCGCCAAGCTGAGACTAGCTCTCAGTACTTGAGGAAGGGTGCCTCAGTCCTCGTAGAAGGCAGGATGCAGACTAGGAGCTGGGACGACGCCTCTGGTCAGAAGAAGTACCGTACAGAGATTGTGGCAGACAGGATCCAGTTTGGTCCACGTCCAGCAGGTGCAGGGTCTGTAGCTCCTCAGGCTCCAGTAGCTAAGGGGGATGACCAGCCAGCACCTCCAGTGGACACCATTGAATATCCAGAAGAAAACATTAATATTGACGACATTCCATTCTAATGAACAAGAATTATTTCAAAGAAAATAAGGTAGACTACATCGACTACAAGGACGTCGACTTGCTTAAGGCATTTCTCACTCCTCACGCTCGTATCCAGTCTCGCAAGCGCTCAAGCGCTCCTTCCAAGAACCAGCGCCAACTCGCGATGGCTATCAAGCGCGCTCGCTTCATGGGCTTACTTCCATACGTTTCTAGATAACATCTAGACAAAAAGAGTCCGGTCTACCGGGCTCTTTTTTGTTATATAATTCTAATATGAGATTTTCTTCCGCTGTGCGTGGAGCTGTATTTGCTCCGGTGCTTATATCCCTCTTCTTTATATTGAAAGCTACTTGTCCAGAGTCAGCAGGGGAGAGTTGCTTCGCAGATCAGTTTGCCGTACCCATCTTCCTTCCCTTAGTGGCAATGCACAGAATGCTCGGTAGTGTGGACTCCCTCGGAGGACAGGAGTTCGTCTTTATCATCATCTACTGGGCGCTCATCGGTGCCTTAGTCGGTCTTATACTCGATCTGTGTATTCCCCGGTCTCAGTATTTACCCTCACAACGTCCCCCTCTTTGATAAACATTGGGACTTGGATCTCGGCTCCAGTCTCTAGGACTACTGCCTTGGTAGCACCTTGAGCCGTGTTGCCTCGAGTCGCATCGTGCGCTTCAGTCACTTTGAGCTCCATCTTGATAGGGACCTTGATACCGATAATCTCTTCGTCGAAGAGCATGGCGTCTATGACAATGTTGGGCTTGAGGAACTTCGAACCAGAACCGATCATCTCTTCTGGGAGTTGGAAGCGTTTGGATGGATCTTTGGATTCGCAGAACCAGAACTCGCCCTTGGTGGTGTAAAGATACTTTACCTCCTTTTTATCAATATCTGCTTCCTCGACCTTGTCTGATACGTGGAAGGTGGTCTCGGTGATGCGACCGGTGATGAGGTTGCGAAGTTTGACCGCATTGACCGGCTTCCTCTGCTGTTTGCGGAAGACGTGAGCATCCAAGACCTCCCAAGGTTCTTTCTCAAATATGATGTACTTATGTACTGTAACTTCGCTGTAATCTAACATGATGATGGAAAATATAGCTTAATTAAGCCACTTTTTACACTTGACAAATACTATTTTTACTAGTAAGATATTAAAAGCTTGTAATACAACAGAAGGAGGATTGGTATGCGCAGTGCTTCAGCGGTTTTGGGAGGGCTTGTGACTGGGAACCTCCTCTTCGTGTATATGGGGTGGGGAAGCAGTTGGGAGGCGGCGATAGATCGTAGCCTCTTCCAGGCTGTAGCAATTTTTATCCACTACTCCGTCAGCCGTAAGGGGTGATGAAGTAGCGGGTTGTTTCCGTGAGGTATAAGCCGAGTGCGTGGATCCTAAACAGGTTCGCGCACTTTTTCTTTTCTACATTTCTTTGAACTTTTGTCTAATCTGGTTTTAAATCTCTTTAAACTTCGCTCGGATCTCTTTCAGAAGTTGGGTGGCGATAGGCTTATTCTCTCGCAGGAATGTACGAGTGGCGTCGTAGCCGACCGCTAGTTTCTCACCGTTGTATTTGTATGTACTGCCAGCCTTCTGGATCATACCGAACTTCTCTCCCAGAGCGATAAGCTCACCTTCGCGAGAGATGCCCTCGTTGTACATGAGGTCGAACTCGGTTTGTTTGAAGGGGGCTGCGACCTTGTTCTTGACCACCTTTACACGGGTGCGACCTCCCATAATTTCCTCACCCTTCTTGATCTGGGCGATACGACGGATGTCGAGACGGACAGAGGTGTAGAACTTGAGCGCCTTGCCACCGGTCGTAGTCTCGGGGTTACCGAACATCACTCCAATCTGCATACGGATCTGGTTGATGAAGATGACGATGGTCTTGCTCCTTGCCACTATGGCAGTGAGCTTCCTTAGAGCTTGAGACATCAGGCGAGCTTGCTTGCCGACGTGGTGCGCTCCCATGTCACCCTCGATCTCATCCTTGGGAGTAAGCGCAGCGACAGAGTCGACGACGATGACGTCGAGCTTGCCCGAGCGGACGAGAGAGTCGACGATCTCGAGTGCCTGCTCACCGGTGTCTGGCTGAGAGATGAGGAGTTCATCTATCTTGACCCCTAGGCGCTTGGCGTACTCTGGGTCCATGGCGTGTTCTGCATCGATGAAGGCGCAGATACCTCCGAGCTTCTGAGCCTCGGCTATGACATGGAGAGTGAGAGTGGTCTTACCAGAAGATTCAGGACCGAAGATCTCTATGATGCGTCCGCGGGGGAGTCCACCCACACCCAGAGCCTCATCTAGACCGATAGAGCCGGTAGAGATGGCGTCGACTCCGACCTTGGGCTTGTCACCAAGCTTCATGATAGAGTCCTCGCCGAACTTGGTACGGATAGCGTCGAGAGTACTGTCTATGTTTCTTCCGGTCTCTTTGGTTTCTGTATTCTTTGCCTTTGCCATATTAGTTTAAAATAATTCTCACGCTCTTAGTTTCTTCTCGCCCAAACCTGTCCCGCACATTGACTGTCATTATACTGAGCCCACTCGCTACTATCAATTTCTCACTCCAGTGACCATCTTCGTCGCTATAGATCTGCCGATCATTGAGGGAGATCCAAGCGGCGTTCCTTGCTCGTCCCTCTAGGGTCACCACCGAGCTTCCGACTACCTCACCATCTCTGGGACTATCTATCCAGACCTGAGGACCAAGGATGAGGAATCTCGCTTGGAAGAGGCAGTAAGCGGTGAATATGATCCCCAAGATGATAAAGAGCCAATGACGAGAGGAGAGGCGAGTGGTCATCCGAGTAGTCCGTCACCCTCTTCTGGTACATCTTCTCCCATATCCATACCTGTACCACTTGTAGCACCGATGACGTCACGAGGCTTGGCACCAGAGCCCGGCCCTATCACTCCTCGCTCCTCAAGCATGTCCATGAGGCGAGCAGCACGGGCATAACCGATACGGAGCTTCCTCTGGAGGAAGGAGGTAGAAGCCTTACCCGCCTCCATCACAGTGACTCGGGCGTCTTCGTACAGCTCGTCATCATCCCCGCCATCTGGACCTATGTCAGAGGAGAAGAGAGCGTTCGATGTGTTCTCGGTAGAGAAGTTGATCTCATCTTGGAGCTCGTCTGCGTATGAGTCCTTGAGATACTTCACCACTGACTTCACCTCTGCCTCTCGGATATAGGCGGACTGGATACGGACAGGCTTACTCATCTCACCAGACTGGAAGAGCATGTCTCCAGCTCCCAGGAGCTTCTCTGCACCTGGGGAGTCGAGGATGGTGCGTGAGTCTATCTGAGAGACTACTTGGAGAGCTAGACGAGAAGGGATGTTCGCCTTGATGAGTCCTGTGATGACATTGACCGAAGGCCTCTGGGTCGAGAGGATGAGGTGGATACCGACAGCACGAGACATTTGAGCCAAGCGGACGATAGAGGCTTCGAGCTCTCTAGGGTAGGTCTGCATAAGGTCTGCAAGCTCGTCTATGACCACAGTTATGTAAGGCATGGCGTCTGGGACCTCCTCGCCCTCTTTCTTCTTCTCATAGGCAGGGTAGAAGATGTTCTTGAGATATGAGCTGATGTCACGCACGCTTGCCTTCTCCAAGATGTCGTAACGACGATCCATCTCCTTGCCTAACCACTTGAGTGCCATAATGGCCTTCTTGGGGTCTGTGATCACTGGAGTAAGTAGGTGAGGGATCCCGTTGTAGAGAGTAAGCTCCACACGCTTAGGGTCGATCATGATGAACTTGAGGTTCTCGGGAGGGTTTCTATATAGAAGGGAGTTGATGAAGGCGTGGATAGTGACAGACTTACCAGAACCAGTAGCACCAGCCACTAGAAGGTGTGGCATCTTGGCGATGTTGTCGAAGACGGACTGACCAGTGATGTCCTTGCCCAGAGCGACGAGGAGAGGTTTGTCAGAATCTGTGTATGCTGGCTCGGAGATAAGAGAACCTAGACCAATAGTCGACTTGGTAGTGTTTGGCACCTCTATACCGACGAGAGACTTGCCTGGGATAGGAGCCTCGATGCGGACAGGGTGAGCAGCGAGAGCAAGCTCGAGGTTGGTCTGGAGACCTAGGATCTTGGAGAGCTTCACTCCCTCAGCAGGTTTGAGCGCATAACGAGTGACTGATGGACCGATGGAGATCTCATCCATCTCAACCATAATCCCGAAGTTGAGAAGAGTGCGCTTGATGAGGTTTGCATTGGCCTTGATGTCGCCGACTCCGGGCTTGCCACTATCTCTCTCGAGAAGTGAGAGAGGGGGAGGGGACCAGACCTTACCGCTCTTGCGTGCATAGATGGGCATGAAGGATTCGCCTTCTTCCTTCTTGGACTTGGCAGGAGATGATTCTGTGCGGAGACCGGATACTTTTTCTTGTGGTTCTTCTCTGGTGGCTTTCTCTATGGCCTTATCCATAGCTGCGACTTCTACAGCAGTAGGAGTCTCTCCGTCTAACTTCTCCTTAGAGAAGAGTCTCTGCCACAGGGTGGCTAGGTTTAGCTTGATAGGGACGTCGAAGGTGACGAGGACGCTGATGGCTCCGAGAGCTATGAGTGCTATCGAGGTGACGTATATATCGAAGAGTGAGACAAGCGGTGTAGAGATGATGCGACCGATCACCCCACCTTGATTGGAGAATAAGTTGACGAGACCAAGCCCAGAGATAAAGAGGAGTGCAGAGCCAATGACCTGTGGTAGAGCAAACTCGCTCTCCCTCTCATGCAGGAGAGATACAGCAAGCATCAGGAAGACTATAGGTAGGAGATAGTACCCCACTCCGGAGAGGTAGGAGAGACCGTGGAAGGTTAGAGTCCCCACTCGACCAGCGAGACCAAAGGCTCCGAGAAGGAGAAAGATCGATACTACTATGGCAAAGATGCCTAGGATGGTATTGGCAGTTTCTCCAGAAACTAGGCGGAAAGAGGTGGTCTTGCCACCGTCAATTTCCTTAGGTTTTTTAGGTTTTCTGCCCATCTTTGAGATGCTCTCAATAATATCACGACAGAGAGGCTAGACCTCGATATTTCTGTGCAAAATATAAGGGAAAAGACTATTGCAAAATTTGTCCCTGAGGCACATAATGGACGTGCTTGCAATAAAGGACAAAACGTGGTAGAATTAAGAGACATAAGGTAAGGGACGAAAAAGACATATATGTCCGATATAAATAACAAAGCTCAAAAGTTGGCCTCCGCAGTCTACTTAATTACAGGCTTTTTCAGCGAACAGGAGCCATTAAGGTGGAGGTTGAGAGAGCTGGCTACAGACCTTGCGTCTGATATGTTTAAGGACAAATTATCTCTTGTCAAAGAACTCCGACCACTTTTCCTACTGGCCAAATATGCAAACCTAGTTTCTGAAGCAAACCACTCAATCATCGAGAGTGAGTTGTCGAAACTGGCTCAAGAGCTAGAAAACCCTTTCAGCCAAATGTTTTTTGCCGAGCCGAAGAGTCTAGAGCCGGCTTTACCACGACCGGTTGAACCTCAATATATAAAGGACAAAACTCCTCAGCCCGTACAAGAGAGAGCAGAAGAGAGACTTGCGCTAAAGGATTTTGGAGCTGTTTCTGTAAAGAAAAATAGCCGTCAAAGCATTATTATAGGCCTTCTTAAGCGTAAGAAGGAGATTATGATCAAGGATGTTGTCCCTCTAGTGGAGCGTTGTAGCGAAAAGACTATACAAAGGGAGCTCCTAGGTATGGTCTCTTCTGGAATTTTGAAGAAAATTGGAGAAAAACGCTGGAGCAGGTACTCCCTTGCCTAGGTTTGACAAATTGACCCTTAGCTTGCTTTTAAGCGGTAAAAAGGGTAGAATGCCTCTTATCCACAGGATATTTAGGTCACTAGGGGGTAACTCCCTTATAATCTAATGTGTGTGGAATTAATAGAAGTCTCGGGCGCCTGAGAAGGTGTCCGGGCTTGCCAACAAAGGCAAAACCCGTTGTTGGCAAATTAGTACCCGCAAGCGTGAGCTCACAAGATTTAAAAACCAAACGAGCAAGCGCAAGCGCATTAGAAATAAATTACAAAATGTTACAAACAAGAATTGCAAAGATCGCCGGACTCGCAGTCGGTGCAACCGTAGCTTTCGGTGCTTTCGTACCGATGGCTGGCGCTGTCACTGTTGCTGAACTTCAGGCTCAGATCAATGCACTCATGGCACAGTTGTCTTCCCTACAGGGCGCAACTGCTCCTGCTGCTACCGCAGCTATTACCTCTGACTTGACTGTCGGTGCTTCTGGTGCACAGGTTACTGCTCTTCAGCAGTCACTCGTCGCTGGTGGTCATCTAGTTATGCCAGCTGGCGCAGCTTACGGTTACTTCGGTTCTCTTACTAAGTCTGCAGTTATGAAGTGGCAAGCAGCCAATGGCATCCCAGCTACTGGTTACTTCGGTCCCATGTCTCGAGCTAAGTACAATGTCTCAGCTCCTGCTACTACCACCACTACTCCTACTGCTACCATCTCAACCACAGGTGTTGAAGGTACTATCACTGTTTCTGTTAACCCAACTCCTTCTGCTGCAAAGCTTTATGAGAATGAGGACAGAAAGGCAGTTGCTGGTATCAAGCTTGAGGCTAAGACCTCTGACATCAAGATCGAGAGAATCAAGCTCGACCTCGACCACGTCACTGGTACTACCGTCAACGACACCAATGTCTACAGGAAGATTGCAGGTAAGCTCTACGTTATGGACGGCTCAACAGTCGTTGGTTCTGTAGATCTTAACTCTACAACTGTAGTTAAGGATGGTACTGACTACTTCGTCACTGTCTCCGGTATGTCCTTCGTTGTTCCAAAGGATTCAACAAAGGTTCTTACCGTTGCTCTTGACGCAATGTCACAGTGGGATACTGACTACGATACTGAGACCTGGTCAATCGGCGTTCCGGTTGAAGGTGTCCGCGGTGTCGACGGTGCTGGTGTAAACCAGTACGGTCCTTCAACTGCATTCTCACGTTCATTCACCACTCAGGGTGATGTCGTCGATGATGCAACCATCGCTATCTCAACCAACTCATCTACTCCAGCTGATCAGGAAGTACTTTGTACTTCAGGTGCAGATGAGGATGAGTGTGACGATCTCGAGCTCTTGAGACTTAACCTCAAGGCTGAGAAGGATGACGTTAAGGTCACTGACCTCGTCGTCAACGTACAGAAGACTGGTGCAGGTGCAGCTTCTACTACAGTCGCTCGTCTTTACGAAGGCAGCACTGCTATTGGTTCTGCAACCGTTACCAACTTCTCTGGTTCAACCAGCGTTACCTTCTCTGACATCGATTACGTAGTTGCAAAGGACTCTACAAAGACCCTTTCTCTCAAGATCGACGTTACTGATGCAAACGGTTCTATCAGCACCTTCAGTGCTTCTTCAACCGCTTCAAACGTTACTTCAGAGAACACCTCAGGCACCAGCTTGACCGCAACCGGTTCAGCCCTCGGTGAGAGCATCACTGTTAGAAACAAGGGTCTTGAGTTCACCCTGGTCTCAAAGGCTATTAAGAGAATTGAACCAGCAGGTTATGCAGGTGCAACCTCTTCTCTCCAGGCTGACTTCAAGGTTCGTTTGACCGCACGTGGTAGCGATGTTGAATTCGGTGATACCGCTTCAACTACCTATCCGTTCGCAGAAAATGACGGTACCCTTACTGCAGCTAACTCGTTCATCGTTTACGCTGGTGGTTCTGCATCTGCTCCTGTCGTAGCGTCATCAACCTCATTGGTTATTGGCACTGGTACTTCAGCAGCAGGTGGAGCAAACAGCTGGGTCCTCTCAGAGGGTAACTCAGTTGACATTGATGTCACCTACGTAATGCAGTCTAAGACTACTTCGTACGCAGATATCACTTCTAGCGCATACGCAGTTGGTCTTGAAAGACTCAACTGGCTCACCCTCAGTGGTGGTCGTCAGACCTCAACCTTCATGTCTGGTAACTCAGCATGGAGAACTGGTACTGTCGTTCTTCCGTAATCCGTTTAAGGGTTACTACGCCTAGGCTTCTAGCCTAGAAACAAAAACACCCCGTTGGGGGTGTTTTTGTTTGCGTTATAATACTTGTATGCGTTATTTCGATAAGAGCTTCTTCAAATTTTTATTAGGATTCTTGTGCCTCATTGCGCTCTCAATGGGCTTTATCGCCTATGCTAAAACCTATTTGTAGAATTGTCTGTACCCTCGCACTTTTTCTTTGTCCTCTTTTTATCTTTGCCCAAGTGGGGCTCATAAATATAAACACTGCCACTCTTGCAGAACTCGATACACTGCCCGGTATTGGCCCCACTCTAGCCCAAAGGATTATTGATTATAGGAGTAGCCCTGATGGACCATTCGAGACTATAGAAGAGATCAGTAACGTCAAAGGTATTGGCGGGGCTGGTAGTAAGACCTACGAAGATCTCAAGAACTTAATCACCGTAGGTGAGACCGGTACTCCTGATGTCGTAGAGGAGACAGATGAGGAAGATGTTGTCTCTACCGCCTCCGTCTCTGGTTCTTCTAGTGAACCCTTGTCTACTCACTACAGCTCAAGCGGTCTTAGTGATAAGAAAAAGGAGGAGGATAAGATCAGTCTGAGTGCTGGTCGTGACCGGTTGGGGATAGTGGGGAGTCCCATGGAGTTTCAGGCGGAGACGGATCTCACGTATCTCAAGAATACTTCTTTCAAATGGAACTTCGGTGACGGGGTCGAATCATATGGGGCAAGTGTGGTGCATACATATGAATACCCAGGAGAGTATGTGGTGGTATTAAATTTTACTTCTTCTGGTGAGACGGCTATCTCACGTACCAACGTTCGTATTGTAGAGCCAAACATTACTATAGTATCTGCGGATACAGAGAGAATAGAGCTCAAAAATAGTTCTAACTACGAGATAAGCCTCTTCGGTCGAGCACTGATTTCTCATGGGAAGTCATTTGTCTTCCCTCAAGATACTTTACTCAAGAGCGGGCAGAGGATTTCCTTCAGTTCGAAGGTGACAGGTTTGTATCCCCATAGTGTCGGTGAAGTGTATCTACTCACTCTGGGTGGAGTGGAGTCAAACAAGGTAGAAAAGGAGATAGAAGAGAAAAGGTTGGAAATGATGAGCTCTATCGAAAACAAACTCTCACTTCTTCGAAGTGAGCTGTCTTCTGCAGTAGAAGGTTCTGAGGTGGTCGAGTCAGATGTCCCTGTATCACAAGTAGCATCTGTAGCTATGGCTGTTTCTGAACCAAAGGAGTTAGTAGAAACAGAAATGGAGAGTAGTAGTGGATGGTGGCAGAAGTTTAAAAGGTTTCTCCTAAGAAAAAATCCATGATACAAAAAGCCGTGTTCGGCGGAGGGTGCTTCTGGTGCACTGAGGCTGTCTTTAGAATGCTTAAGGGGGTAGGTGTGGTCCTTCCGGGCTACTCTGGAGGGTCAGAAGAAGATGCTACTTATGCAAAAGTTTCGAGTGGTAAAACTGCTCATGCAGAAGTGACGTATGTTGAATATGATCCCGAGAAGATAAAGTATAAAGATCTCCTGACAGTCTTCTTTGCCTCGCATGATCCAACAACTCTCAATAGGCAGGGAAATGACATTGGTCCACAATACCGTTCGGCGGTTTTCTACACCACAGAGGAGCAGAGAGAGGAAGCAGAGAAGTTTATCGAGGAGATAGAGGGAGCGGTGACTGAACTAGTACCATTTAAAGAATTTTTCGAAGCAGAAAATTATCACAAGGATTATTATGAGACTCATCCAGATCAAGCGTATTGCCAGATCATAATTAACCCTAAGCTTGATAAAGTGCAGAAACAGTTCGCAGACCTACTTAAGGAAAAGAGTATATAATCAAACCATCTATGGATGATTGGAAAGATAAATTAACAGAGGAAGAATACAAGGTTATGAGAGAGAAGGGGACCGAGGCGCCCTTCAGCGGTAAGTATGTAAATACAAAAGATATTGGTATGTATGTGTGTAAGGCTTGTGGGAATAAACTCTTTTCTTCTTCAGCGAAGTTTGATTCTGGTACTGGGTGGCCGTCATTTGATAAGCCAGAGAATTTGGAAAACGTTCTACTGAAACAGGATAATTCTGATAATACATATCGCACAGAAGTCATTTGTAAAAAGTGTGGTGCTCACCTTGGGCACGTCTTCTACGACGGTCCTACTGAGACAGGCAAGAGATATTGTATCAACTCAGTCTGTCTAGATTTGAAAACAGAAAGCCCCGCATAGTGCAGTGAGCGGGGCTCCTGCCTTGCGGGGCTTGGTTAGTTGGGACAGATGCCCCCGAGCTTCTTCTGAAGCTCGCGGACACGTCTGGTGGTCTCCTGGATCCAGAGTTTGGAGTCTCGGCGCTCTTCATCGGTCTGGAACCTGTGAGCGTTCCTGACCTCGATCTGGAGCTGGTTTAGGAGCGAGGTGAGATGAGCTCTCCTCACTCCATCGACGATCCTTTGTAGAACTGCTGGCATGGGTGGCCTCCTATCGGACACTATATAACGGTATTGGTATAGTGTCAATTAGGAGGAGTAATGGCTAAAATTGGGGATAAATTAACATTTGACACAGATAGTGGGAGGGTATAGAATGGCGCTTACCTAGATGTTAATTAGATCAAAGCAAAAGAAGCGGTTTAAATAGCCTCATGGCTGTTTAGTGGTCTAAAAGACCCTCCGCTCTGATGCGGAGGGTCTTCCGTTCTAGGGTCGTCTCGGATGGCGAAGCACTTTGATAATTAAATCCCGTTGCAGATTATTGATCCAAGAGGGTCTTTTCGGATCTGTAAACGGAAAAGCAGAGTCTCTTGCCTGATTGTAGGGCGAGAGACTTAAGACTTGTTAAGTGGGAGTCGATCTCATTTAGCAGGACAGAACTTACCATCTGCTTCACTCGCGGATGGTAAGGAAGCAAAGACTAGTTGTTTGTAGAAACAACTAGTTGTGGTTTTTAAATTTCCTAATAAGAAATTTAAGGGCGTACGG
>CAYFZH010000003.1:0-38469 GCA_964347785.1 uncultured Candidatus Saccharibacteria bacterium | reverse complement strand
ACATAAGTATTACCTATAAGTCAATTAAAGTCTCAATAAAAAAATTCCGGAGTTTAATTCATAATGATGCGAAAAGGGTCGACTTGAGTCGACCCTTTCTTGTCAGGTAAGTACACCCATCTGCTTGAGCATGTCTGTGGTCAGGCGCGTCAGGTGTTCGTAGTTGAGTATTTCCTTCGGCACACCAACCATCGTCGCTCTTCTCAGGATATTTCTCTCGTTCTCGTTCCTGTTGGGGTGGAGGTGAGCGAAGAGAATCCAAGCGATTGGTGGTTCTCTTACTCCACTTCCAGTTTGTTCGTACGCGATGTTGTAGAGAGCGATGGCGCGGCAGAAATCTCCAGGCCCAAACTCGTATACGCACTCCTCTTTGGGAGCTAGCTCCAGAGAGAGGGATTTTACGAATTCAGGAAACTTGCGGTGGAGATTCTCGGCTTTGATAGAGATGAATTCCTGGTCAGTATCACGAGCCACCGCATACGAGAGCAGGAAGAAGAGGTCGACCACTCTGATAGCCCGCCGCGTGTCTTCTGTGGCGTAAAGCACGAAATCAACCCCGTCTCTGTGAGCGTCCATGCATCCTCCAGCCTTAAGTGTCTAAACCTAGCCTAATTAAAGACCCTCAGAGTGTCAATCAAAAACCCGCCATCGGCGGGTTTTTGATTTAAGCTTCTTTGATTTTACTTCTCTACATACGAGAGAGCCATTTTCTGCTCTTTCGGATCGAAGAGAGTGATCTTGAAGGAGTAGGACTTGCCCATCTCGAGTTTCTCGCGGAGCTTCTCTTCGGAGCCGAACTCAGAGACGTGGATGAGACCAGCGACACCTTCCTCGATAGAGGCGAGAGCACCATGCTTGTTGTACTTGATGATGACACCTTCGACGACGTCATCCTTCTTGTATTTCTTGCCAGCATCCTTCCAAGGGTTTTCCTTGAGTGCCTTGATAGAGAGGGAGATCTTGCCTTCCTTGATCTCGATCACCTTCACACGGACCTTCTCTCCGATCTTGAACATGGTCTTAGGATTCTCTACAAGACCCCAGTCGATCTCAGAGATGTGGACGAGACCCTCGAGTCCTTCCTCAATCTTCACGAAGACACCGAAGTCTACGAGTCCTGTCACTTCACCTAGGACTTCGTCGCCTAGAGTGTACTTAGAGACGACAGCTTCCTTGTCCTTGGTCTCTGGAGACTTCTCAGAGAAGATGAGCTTACCTTCCTTGGGATTTGCACCAATCATAGTGACGAGGAGTCTCTCGCCTACGAGCTTCTTCAGCTCATCGAGAATCTTGTCCTTGTCTCCATCTGAGATACGAGGATAGTGCTCAGGCTTGAGCTGAGAAGCTGGGAGGAAGCCGGTGATACCCTGCCAGTTGATGATAAGACCACCCTTGTTGGCATCTGTGATAGGGAGTTCGAAGTTCCTCTTCTCGCGGATGGCGTCCTCTGCTTCTGACCAGATGAGAGCCTGACGAGCTTCCTTGAGAGAGATCTCGATGTAGCCCTCCTTGCCTCCAATACCGACGACCTTGCCGTTCACTGTGTCGCCAATGCCGATCCTCTTGATGATGTCGCGTGCGTTCTGGAACTCGCGTCCGTAGATGATACCTGTACCGAATGGAGGGAGGTCGATGTAGACCGCACCCTTGTCTATGGAGATCACTGGACCCTCGACTAGGTCGTCGATTGATGGAGGGTTAGGGATCTTTTCTAGATATGCAGAAACGGCAGAATCCTCCGGAGAGAGTTCTACTTTTGTCTTCTTTTCTTTCTTAACCTTCTTAACCTCTTTGACTTCAGCTTCGACAGCTTCAGTCTTCTTTCTTCCAAATAATGACATTTTAGATAACCGTATCCGGTCCCGTGAGATTAAAGAGTGGTTGCCGATCTCCCGGGGATAACAGAAACGGTGGTCTGATAAAGAACTGGGAAACTATATCAAAAAGGGCTAGAAAATCAAGATATGGAAAAGGGCAGGGTTGCGTAGTCGCAACCCTGCCCTTGAAGCTCTCAGAAGTGCCAGAGTACCTGAAGTGTGCCGAAGATGACCTGTGTGACCATGAAGGCAAGCATGGTCGCTGAGGCAACCTTCAAGCCATTCCGTGTCTGCTGGGGTCTGAAGATCAAGACAGTTCCTGCCATGGGTCTCCTTGTGGTTTAAAGTCTGGGCAAAACGTTATAAGAAATGGCTTAAAAGTCAAATGAAAAGGGGCGACCACCAGTGTGGCCGCCCCTCTGCTGAGTTTCTCCGCCCAGCGAACGGTGCTACGAGGCCTGGCGGAGGGTTTCCGCCGCTGTCGGTTCCGCGATGTCGGTATCGACGCCCGCGAGCATCGCCACCGTCTCGATCTCGAGACGAATGCGAAGCTTCTTGATCTCCGCGTTGACGTTGTCCTGCTTCGACCTCAGATCTTCCACGTGCTGGGTCTGCGCGTCCTTGCCGTCCCCAGTGATAGGCTTGAAATCCAGCGTGTTGTTGACGAGATTGCAGAGCTCCGTGAGCCTGACTTCAAGCTCGGCGATCTCTTTCCGTGTGATCGCCATCTTCTTCGAAGTGCGTGCGTCCATTGGGTCTCTCCTTGTTGTGGGCTCGTAAGCCCGTGTGCGTTACTGTCTACAGCTTAGCATACTTCACCCTATTTGTCAAGCAGAAAAGTGGGGGAGTTCGGGAGCAAAACGCTGGTATCCATAAGCTTAATTTGGTAAAATAGCCCTCGTGATTATCTCTTACCAAGGACAGGAGTGTTTCAAAATTTCTCAAGGCGATCTTGGTATCGTCACCAACCCAACATCCAAGATTTCTGCGGATGTGACCCTCTTTACCACAGGACGTTCTGAGACATCGGACAAATCTGGCTTCGTCGTCGAAGGTCCGGGTGAATACGAGATCAAGGATATCTTCATCAAGGGTTTCCTCTCCGAGGGCAAGGAGCGTTTGAACACGGTCTACATGATCTCCTTCGAAGGGATGAAGCTCTGTTTCCTTGGAGCTCTCTCTGACCCCAACCTCAAGAGCGAGACTCTCGAGGCGATCGAGGATGTCGATATCCTCTTCGCTCCTGTCGACACCCTAGGTGTGGCACCTGCTTACAAGCTCGCAGTCTCTCTCGAGCCTAGAGTGATCATCCCTATGGCCTACACCAAGCAGTCTCTCGAGCAATTTATCAAGGAAGGAGGGGAAAAGGTCGAGGCAGTGGAGAAGTTTGTGGTCAAGAAGAAGGACCTCGAGGGCAAGAAGAGCGAGATCGTAGTGCTCAAAGAGGAGTAAGGAGTACGAAGCAAGAAGTATGAAAAGATATTTGGAAACATTGCACGAGAGACCAGAGCGACACAAGAAGCGCTTCGCTCTTGTAGTCTCAGGAGTCTTTACTCTCCTCATCTTCACCTTCTGGAGTATGGCGACTTTCGGAGTCGGTGATACTATTTCTCTCCAAGAGGTTGAGGCGGAGCGCGCCCACCAAGAGACGAGCCCGTTTGAGTCCCTCTATTCATCGGCTGTTTCTGGGTTTGAGGATATACTTTCGAACGTGAGCCTCATCAAGGGGGCAGTCGAGAAGGTGGATTTGAATGAAGGTTATACAGAGATGAGAGATAATGTCTTAGAAGTCTATGTCCCCTAACGAAGAAAACAAAAGAGTCATAGCCCAGTCGATCACGACCGAGATGAAGGAGTCCTTCATCGACTATGCGATGTCGGTGATCACCGACCGTGCTCTCCCAGACGTGCGTGACGGTCTGAAGCCGGTCCACCGACGCATCCTCTACTCGATGAATGAGAAGGGTCTCACCGCTGGTGGCAAGACGAGGAAGTCAGCAACCGTCGTCGGAGACGTGATCGGATCCTACCACCCACACGGCGACGTGGCGGTCTATGACGCGATGGTGCGCTTGGCACAGGACTTCGCTATGCGCTACCCGCTCATCATCGGACAGGGTAACTTCGGCTCTATCGACGGAGACGGTGCTGCCGCCTACCGCTACACCGAGGCGAAGATGAGCAAGCTCGCAGGGGAAATGCTCAAGGATATCGACAAGGACACTGTCGACTTCCAACCCAACTACGACGGCACCAAGGAGGAGCCGAAGGTACTCCCAGCTGCGGCTCCGAACCTCTTGCTCAACGGCCAGCTCGGTATCGCCGTCGGTATGGCAACCAACATCCCTCCTCACAACTTAAACGAGGTTATCGACGCCACCATCACTCTCTCTCAGGACCCAGACGCTACGACCGAGGATCTTCTGGAGTTTATCAAGGGACCTGACTTCCCTACTGGCGGAGTTATTTTCAACGAGAAGGATATCCACCACGCTTACGCCACTGGCCGAGGTCCTATAGTCACAAGAGGTGTAGCAGATATCGTCGAGAACAAGGCGGGCAATTTCCAAATCATCATTTCCCAGATCCCTTACCGTGTAAACAAGGCAGACCTTATCGAGAAGATCGCCGAGCTCCACCGAGAGAAGAAGATTGAGGGTATCAAGGGTCTCCGCGACGAGTCAGCCAAGGATATCCGTATCGCTATCGACCTCAAGGTCGGTAGTCAGCCTCAGAAGATTTTGAACTCTCTATACAAGCACACCCAGCTTGAGGACACCTTCCACCTCAACCTCGTCGCTCTTGTCGACGGAGTGCCTCAGACGCTCTCTCTCAAGGTGATCCTCGAAGAGTTCCTTAAGCACAGACAAGAAGTCGTGCGCCGTCGCTCTGCCTACGACCTAGCTCGTGCAGAGGAGCGAGAGCACATCCTCCTCGGTCTCTCTAAGGCACTCGACCATATCGACGAGGTGATCAAGATCATCAAGGCCTCTAAGTCAGTAGACGATGCTCGAGAGAACCTGATGAAGAAGTTCAAGTTCTCCGAGATCCAAGCCAGCGCCATCCTCGAGATGCGTTTGCAGAAGCTTGCTGGACTCGAGAGGAAGAAGATCGAGGACGAGCTCGCCGAGGTCCAAGCTCTCATCGCCTTCCTCAAGGACCTTCTCTCCTCGACCAAGAAGATTCTCCAAGTGGTAAGGAAGGAACTCGAGGATGTGAAGGAGAAGTACGGAGACGAGCGTCGGACGAGAGTGATGAAGGGTGCGGTCAAGAACCTCTCTGTCGAGGACTTGGTCCCAGAGGAGGAGAATGCCCTCGTGCTGACCTCCGGAGGTTACATCAAGCGCACCAACCCAGACGAGTACAAGCGTCAGAAGCGTGGAGGAGTGGGTGTGGTCGACCTCGATACCAAGGAGGAGGACTTCGTCACGAGTTTCCTCACCGCCTCTACTCACGATGACCTACTCTTCTTTACCGACAAGGGTAAGGCGTATCAGATCAAGATGTATGACCTCCCAGAGGGCAAGCGCGCTACTCGTGGTAAGAGCATCATGAACTTCATCTCTCTCCAAGACGACGAGAAGGTGACCTCTATCCTCCCAATGCCCAAGGAGCAGAAGAACATCGTGGGCTCACTCATCATGGTCACTGCAGAGGGTACGGCGAAGAAGGTCTCTGCCAAGAGCTTCACCGATGTGCGCTCCTCTGGCATCATCGCTATCAAGCTCGCTCCGGGTGACAGGCTTATCTCCGTGCAGGGTGTAGAGAAGGGAGACGATGTCGCAGTGGTGACTCAAGACGGTCAGTCTATCCGCTTCAAGGAAGCTGACATCCGCGAGATGGGTCGTGCTGCTGGTGGAGTCCGCGGGATCAAGCTCGGCAAGGGGGACTCTGTTATCGGAGCTCATACTATAAAGAAGGAGTGGAAGAGTGGTCACCTTCTCGTCATCTCTGCCAATGGTTACGGCAAGCGCACCGCACTCTCCGAGTACAAGGTTCAAGGTCGTGGTGGCTCAGGTATCCTTACCTCCAAGGTCACTACCAAGACTGGCTCAGTCATCTCTTCTCAAGTGGTGACAGAGGCTGAGGAAGAGGTCATCGCTATCTCCAAGAAGTCTCAAGTAGTCCGTGTCGATCTCAAGGAAGTTCCTGTCCTCGGACGACAGACTCAAGGCGTGCGTATCATGAAGCTCCGCGAAGGGGACTCACTTGCATCACTCATCTGTCTATAATTGGGGATAGTTTCTAGCTAATTCTGTTATAGAATTAGTCTATGACTAAGTTTCAGATTATTCTCCTGTGCGTTTTCGGATTTTTTATCTTGGTGGCTGTGGCAGTCTTTGCTCTATATCGTGGTGGTGCGAGTTCGACTCAAGCGAGAGTGGTCATCTGGGGCGACATACCGTCTCAGGACATCAACACACTTTTAAATTCAGCCCCCTTCTCTAGTGACACGAGCCTTACACTGTCTTATGTCGAGAGACCAGCCAGCACCCTCGAGAGAGACTTCACCGAGGCTCTTGCTTCTGGTAGTGGTCCAGACCTCATCATCCTCTCTCAAGACCAGTTTTGGAAGAACAGGAGCAAGCTCATCCCCATCCCTTACCAGAGCCTCTCTGAGAGGACCTTCAAGGATACATTTGTAGAAGCGGGGGAGATCTACCTTGCGAGTGATGGCGTCTATGGTCTACCTTTGTCTGTAGATCCTCTCGTCCTCTACTACAACCGAGATCTCATCTCTGAGGCAGGTCTTGCTAAACCTATCTCATATTGGGACGAACTCTACAAACAAACCCTCGATCTCTCCCAGCGTGACCAAGCAGGGAACCTGACTCAGTCTGCTATCGCTCTCGGTGAGACCAAGAATATCAAGAACTCCAAGGACATCCTCTCACTCCTCATGATCCAAGCTGGTAACCCTATCGTCGGCTCTCTAGGTGGGCGTACTGCCTCGTATCTCAACCAGTTCCTCGACGCTCCTGTGTTACCTGCTGTCTCGGCGGTAGACTTCTATACTCAGTTCTCAAACCCGACCAAGGCTTACTATAGTTGGAATAGGACATTACCAGAGGCACAAAGCAGGTTTGCCTCGGGAGACTTGGTGTACTACCTAGGATTTGCTTCTGAGCTCCGCACTCTAAGGAGCAAGAACCCGACTCTAAACTTCGCTGTCGCTCCTGTGCCCCAGTCGCGCGTCTCTGGTAGGACTCTCACAGTCGCGAGTGTGCGTGCAGTCTCCCTCTCCCGAGGGTCGAGAAACCCTTCTGCAGCTCTCACGGCAGCCTTCAGACTAGTCTCGGCAGAGAGTTCTGCAGTTATCTGGTCCACTATGTGGCTTGCTCCAGCTCGCAGAGACCTTCTCTCTCAGAGACCGACTGATGCTGTCTTCCCAGTCTTCTTTGGCGGAGCGCTTCAAGCTAGGAGTTGGCTTGACCCAGATGCTGTGAGTAGTGAGAAGATCTTTGCTGATATGATAGACACAGTGACCTCTGGACGAGCAAGGACGACCGAGGCGGTCAGCAAGGCCAATGATCAATTAGACGCTTTAATCAAATAATATGGCAGTTTGGCAAGATCTAGTGATATGTGGAGTAACCCCTGGGGAAGGAGTTAATAGTGCATATGTACACGAGTGCGGGTTTGCCGACCTCATACACTTGATCAAGAACCTCATCACCGACCTCGTCCTCATCGCAACCCTCCTTGCGGTGGTTGCCTTCTGCTACGCAGGCTTCCTTCTCCTCACCTCCAACGGCAACAAGAGCGCCTTGGATAAGGCCAAGGATATACTGGGCAAGGTTGTCACAGGCTACGTAGTGATACTCTCAGCATGGCTTATCATCTATACTATTACCAATGTGCTCTTGAGTTCAGGTTATACACTACTTGGTACTCCAGTAGTTCAGTAGTAAATTAATTATGAAGAAAATTTTAATAAATTCGCTTATCATTCTCACCCTGACTTTTTCTGGAGGGGTGACTGTTTTTGCTAATGCTGGCAACCCTGGTGCCGGAGGAGCTGGTACTCCAGGTGCTGGTGGAGCAGGTAACCCTCCAGCTTCTTCTAATATCACCATCGATAACCCTCTTGCTTGCGGTAATAATTGCACCCTCTTCACCTTCCTCAAGATGATCATAGACAATGTCATCCTGCCTCTTGGAGCCGTGCTTGCTGTACTTGCCTTTATCTACTCGGGCTTCAAGTACGTCATGGCTCAGGGAGACAAGAGTGCGATAGAGGAAGCTCACAGAGCACTTCTCTATACCGCCATAGGCACAGCACTTCTTCTCGGTGCATGGGTCTTCGCCAACGTGATCAAGGCGACAGTGGACCAGCTCATCGTCTAACCTATGCCTACAGACCTCACTAGCCTTCTAGGAATCTTTACCAACCTACTCACCCTGGCGATACCGGTGGTGGTGGCGCTCACACTCCTTGTTTTCTTCAAGGGTATAGTCACGTTTATCATGAAGTCTGGAGACACCAAGGGTCTCGCTGAGGGTAAGAGCTTGCTCCTCTGGGGAGTACTAGCACTCTTCGTCATGATCTCGGTCTACGGGATCATCCAGTTCTTCTACAGAGACATCGGCTTCGGTCCTAGTATCGGAGTGCCCCTTCTACCACAGACTTACGGACCCGCTTTCTAACCATGCCCACTCTCGCCACACTGATAGTCCAGACAGGCGCGCTCATAAACCAGAGTATTGCCCTGCTTGCATCTGTGGCACTCGTCGTCTTCCTCTGGGGGTTGGTGCGGTTTGTCTTCAAACTTGGGAGTGGTGAGGGCAAGGTTGAGGAAGGTCGGAGTCTCATGGTCTGGGGGCTCGTCTCACTCTTCGTCATGTTTTCTATCTGGGGACTGGTGGCGTTTATTCAGAAGGCCTTCGACCTGCCTATGACCGCGACACAAAATGCGCCAGAAGCAGGAGTAACTCCATCGAGGTTTGACTTCAACTACCTTAACTGGCTACCAAGGACACCGGAGGCAGGAGTCCTTCCGTCAAGCAACTTCAACCATCTCTTGAACCAACCCAACCAACCAGAAGCGGGCAACCTGCCTTCTAACGACTTCAATTATCTAAACTATCGACCCAGCCAACCAGAAGCCGGCAACATCCCAGAGGCTCCCAACCAACCGGCTTGGTGGCAGATCTGGAGGTAGAGGTAGGGGATAAGAGTCTTGCGAGATGCTTTGCTTGACGTATCATATACATATACCGTGTAGGTATGAAATTAGAAACTAGTCATTAAATTAGATTTAGAAAATGAAAAAATTTATTATTACTGCCCTCGCTCTCGCCCCTCTCGGTGCATCTGCTCAGTTGTCGAACGTAAGCTCTATCCTTACTGCTATCGGTAACCTCATAGAGACAGCTCTACCTATTCTTATTGCTCTAGGACTCCTCTCGTTCTTCTGGGGTCTGGTTAAGTTTATCTTCGGTGGTGATGATGCAAAGAAGGAAGGATCCTCTTTTATGATCTGGGGCCTTGTGGCTCTCTTCGTCATGGTCTCTGTCTGGGGTCTAGTGAGGTGGATAGGTGTGGCTGTAGGTGTCGGACAGGGTGATAGTATCTCAGTACCTAGAGTTCCAGGAATCTAGTCTCTTCTCTTGATGTCGATCATACCGTTCCTCAATAAGATCAATGGGGTGATCATAAACCCTATTATCAGGTTTGCGTTCGTCTTGGCCCTCTTCGTCTTCTTTTGGGGGATCTTCCAGTTCGTGAACTCAGAGACTGCTGATGCCAAGAGAGAAGAAGGGAAGAAGAAGATCCTCTACGGACTCTTCGGGATGTTTATCATGTTCTCGGCTTACGGACTGATCAGACTAGTGCTGGGAACGTTTGGTATCCCTAACCCAACTTACCTGAACTTCTAACTTCTGTTTGAGGTATGAGAAAAGGCGCCTCGTCGAGATCGACGGGGCGCCTTGCGGTAACAAGGAAGCATTTTAAGCTTCCTCCAAAGGTTCTTCCTCCTCTGGAGTTGTGGTGGCTTCTGTCTGATGGCACGGACCACCAGGGGTGTATTTTGACCACGCAAGTCGGAGTGCTGTCGGTTCCTCCCCTTCGATGAGCTTCACTTGGAAGCTCGAGACGGCCTCGGGGATGTAGACGTGGCGTTCACACGCCGTGAGTCTGTGCCCTTCGGGATCTCTCGGGTATTCATACTCCTCACCGGAGTTCGTCCGGATGATGAACCCGACGTTTCGGGCAGGATCCCAGAGGACCTGCCTGTCCATCGTGATACGAGTCACTGGTGACCAGACACCGGTACGTGCCGTGACGTGATCTGGTTCTGCGCCAGTTGTCGTGGGGGCACTTGTTGCTGAGGCTGCCGGAGCGCGGGCAGGGGTAGCAGGTGAGCGCTTGTCGTACGCCACCGCAATGACCCAGATCATGTAGATAGTCAGCGCGACGGCACTCAGAACGAAGAGCCACTTCAGGATCTTCTTCCAGTTGTTCTTGAAGAAGTCCACGACGGCGAGCCCGAACCTACCGGCGGCGTCGATGATCGCTTGATGTGCGAACCAGACAACCGCCATGATGGCGACGATGACTACGCCGATGGCGAGCCCTGTGATGGGCGACCATGTGTTGTTCTTCACTGAGTAGATGACGACCCCTTCGGCAATCATGCCGATGAAGATGGTGATGTATCCGGCCATGAGAGGCCTCCTTTTGAATGTGGGTGAACTTTGAGGGGTGCTACCCCTTCCTGTTCTCTATCTTATCATATTTTGTACCTAATGTCAAGCTTGATTTGGTGTTGCTAAATATGGTGTGTTGGGGTAACTTATCCTAAGTTTTGTACCCATCTACAGGAGGTGTTAGTGGGAAAAGGTCTTTTCTTCACTGTTTTTAACCCGCACGGCGAACAGAATCCTGTCGCTCTGCGTGTCCTCAGCGAGCTTGAGAAGCTTGGTCACACAGTACTGAGACTCTCATCACCGAGCGAGTACGAGCTTCTCTCGAGTCGTATGAGTCCTTCTGTGGCACTTTTCGATTTCGACAGTCCGGAGAGAATCTGGTCGCTCGTCGATCCCAGAGAAGAACTCTTGGCTCCACGCTGGACGACGCTCGGTGACACCACCGTACGCCTCACTCAGAGGATGGTCTCAGACGTAGCGTTCTTCGAGCGCTACGTACAGGAGATCGCTCAGATCGGAGTGGCTCGGGCTCTCGAGCTCCGTGGTCAGAGAGATCCTGGCGGGATCTATGCCTTGATTGAGGCATAAGAAGTTTGAAGCCGGTAGCGCCCTTAGGCGCTACCGGCTGTTTGTTTGTATAATAGATGGATGAAGAATAATTCACCGTGGCTTCACCAGCTAGACAAGGAGAGGAAGCCAGAGTCTCTGAAACAAGATTTGGAAACAGAGGTGGCGATCATCGGTGGTGGGATCGCGGGTATTGCTACTGCATACTTTCTCCTCAAGAACACAGACAAGAGAGTAGTCTTGCTCGAAGGAAGTCTCATCGGTCACGGTGCTACTGGGCACAATGCTGGGCAGGTGACGAGTTACTTCGAGCGCTCGTTCCACGAGCTTGTGGAAGAGTTTGGACTCGAGATGGCGTCCGAGGGTCAGCGCTCTATCGAGCAACTTTCTTGGGAGCTTCTAGACGAGATCTATACTGAGGCGGGGCTCAATATACCGTTCTCTAGGTTTACTGGGTATGCTGGCTTCTCGACACTAGAGCAGATCACCGCAGAGCTCAAGAACAGTGTCTTGAGACAGAAGGGTGGACTCAAGGTGACCCCACTACTTATCGCCGAGGAAAAGATTGCCAAGGACGCTATCCCAGAGGGGTATGAAGGGTTTTATAACTTCGTACCACACAAGGAGATTTTAGAAAGATTGGAGACCAAGGATCTTGAGTTCACCGCACTGATAGAAACACAGAAGGGAGTGATAAACTCAGCTCTCTTTACCGAGGAGGTGGCGATGTATCTTTTGGACAAATACAAGACGCGTTTCCAGATCTTCGAGAACACGCTTGTGCCCAAGGTGGTTCTCAGGGACGGTCTCGCCATCCTAGATGCTCTGCATTCTACCGTGACTGCAGAGAAGGTGGTCTTGTGTACCAACGGTTTCGATAGGATCAAGATCTTCGACGTGGAGGGACTCGAGATCGACACCAGCTTCCACCATTCTATCCACGGCGTGGTGGCACGTATGTCTGGATACTTGGAGAAGATCAGTAAGTCGCCGACTGCTATCAGTTACTATATGGGTGACCAAGAGGAGTTCGAGCATATGGATGATCCGTACTTCTATCTCACGCGTCGTCCGTACGAGTATAACGAGAACAAGCATGACCTAACCTGTCTCGGTGGTCCTCAGCAGACTATCCCAGACAGAGCGGAGTATCTCCCCGAGTTTGAATATGAAGAGGCAGAAGACACCATAGATAAGTTTCTACACAAGTTGTATGGCATAAATGCAGACAAGAGGGTGGACTACCTCTTCACTTGGCATGGGCTTATGGGCTATACGCCAAACGGTGTGCGTCGAGTCGGCACTGAGCCGAGAAACTCCGTTCTCTTGTATAACCTCGGGTGCAATGGAGTAGGTATCCTCCCATCTATCTTTGGAGGAGATAGGATTGCTAGGATTATCGATGGAGAGAAGCTCGCTCCGTCGATCTTCGACCCTAAGGCTTAGCTCCCTAGTCCTTCCTCGAGCTCGAGGATAGGCACTTCTGACTGGATGGGCACATTTTTGATAATCTCCATAACTTCGTCGAGGTCGTCTGTGATGGTAAAGAGGTCTAAGTCACTTTGCTCTATGGCTCCGTGAGCGAGAAGTTCCTTGGTCATAAACTCCTTGAGCTTGTTCCAATACTCACTACCGATGCAGATGATAGGGGTACCAGTAATCTTCTTGGTCTGGATGAGAGTGACGAGTTCGAAGAATTCGTCTAGGGTACCGAAGCCCCCAGGGAAGAAGATGAAGACCTCTGCTCCGAAGGTGAGACACACCTTCCTCGCGAAGAAGTAGTAGAAGCTCATACTCTGCTTGATGTACTTGTTGGTGGGCTGAGCGTCGGGGAGCTTGATCAGGAGTCCAAGAGAGTTGCCACCAGATTCGAAGGCGCCACGGTCTGCCGCTTCCATGATGCCGGGACCTCCACCTGAGACGATAGAGTATCCGAGCTCCTTGACGATGCGAGTAGAGAGGGTGCGAGCTTGTTCGTAGTAGAACTCTCCCTCGACGCTCTGTGTCGAGCCGAAGAAGGTCACTGACTTGGGATAGTCGGCGAGGAACTTGAACCCGTTCTCAAACTCCTTGGCTATCTCTGCGACGCGCTCTGAGGCGTCGTTTTGCATATCTGACTTGCTCAGGGTGACACCTTGCATCAATTTCCTCGCTTCTTCGTTCATTTGCCATATCATACCACAGAGGGTATCCACACCTAGCCTCGCTTGTCGCGGGTTAAATCCGTATAATCTTGGTATGACGAAATTGAAAAAAAGTGAGGCGATAGCAGTCTTTGCGGGCATTGCCCTCTTGGTCTACCTACTCTTCTCTCAGCAAGTTATGGGCCTTTTTACCAGTAATGACGCTAAAAAGATGAATGATCAGATACAGACAGGTTTTACCGCACAGGACACAGTAGTGGGGACGGGTGAGTTGGCAGACAGAGGAGACACTGTTTCTACTCACTATGTCGGTGCATTGACCAATGGTCGTGTCTTCGACAGCTCGATCGATCGTGGGGTACCTATCCAGTTTGTCCTTGGTGCAGGTCAGGTGATCCGTGGTTGGGACGAAGGTCTTGTTGGTATGCGTGTAGGTGGTAAGCGTATCCTCACCATCTCTCCAGACTTCGGTTACGGTGCCAATGCTGTGGGAGCTATCCCTGCAAACTCGGTTCTCATATTCGAAGTAGAACTCGTCGGTGTTAAAAAGCCTCAATAATCTCCACCACGCAAACCTCGTCATAGGAGACCCTCTGGAAGCGGAGAGGTCTCTTATTGATTTCTTTGCCGGAGAGGGAGAGGCGCTCGTGGGCTCTCCAGATTTCTTCCTCTTGAGAGAGAAGACCTTCGGTATAGACGAGGCACGCAGTCTCGCAAACTCTGCCATCCGTAAGGCCTTCGGCAAGAGGAAGGTTTTCCTCATTGCTCCAGAGAAGATTACCTTCGAGGCACAGAACGCTCTCCTCAAGACCTTCGAGGAGCCTATAGCTGAGACTTACTTCTTCCTTTGCCTTAGAGATGAGGGTCTGGTCCTACCCACTCTACTTTCTCGTATGCAGGTAGTGCGTATGAATGGTGCGCACAAGGTAAGTGCCGAGGTGCAAAAGTTTCTCGGTATGGGTGTGAAGGATCGACTCACTTTTGCAAAGAAGTTTGTCGAGGCGGAGAAGGATTTATCGGTCTTCCTCGACGATCTGCTTGTCATCTTGCGTGACAGTGGCAAGAGTGAGTGGGTAGAGAAGGTCTACAAGGCGAGACTGGTCTCGAGCGATAGAGGAGCTTCTCCTAGGCTCATTCTGGAACATTTATCATTAGTGCTATAATGTCGAAATAAGGTAACATCTTATTTCAATGGCATACGATTTTTCTGGATTTAAGAGTGCGTCTGACAAGGGCCTTGAGTGGCTGAAGGGTGAGTACGTGGGGCTCCGGACTGGTAGAGCCACTCCTAGTATCTTGGACAGTATCTCTGTCTCGGCCTACGGCTCTCCGATGAAGATAAACCAAGTGGCCTCTGTCACCTCCAGTGACCCGAAGTCTCTCCTCGTCACACCTTGGGACAAGGCTCTCTCACCAGAGATAGATCGTGCCATACGCGAGGCAAACCTCGGACTCTCGGTGGCTACTGACTCATCTGGAGTCAGAGTTTCCTTCCCAGAGCTCACTACAGATAGGCGTGCACTTCTGGTCAAGACGGCGAAGGAGAAGCTCGAAGAAGCTCGGATCAAATTGAGAAATGAGAGACAGAGAGTCTTGGGCGATATAGACAAGTTGGAAGCAGGAGAAGACGAAGAGAAGCGTCTCAAGGCGGAGCTTCAGAAGCTGGTCGACGAATACAACAGGAAGTTGGAAGATCTCACCGAGAGGAAGGAGAAAGAAATTTTGGAATAGTTTTACAAAATCATTATAAATAATGTCTATCATCATCTTTCTCGTCATATTGAGTGCGCTTGTGATAGTGCACGAGCTAGGTCATTTCAGCGTGGCGAAGTACTTCGGTATACGAGTAGACGAGTTCGGTCTCGGCTACCCACCGAAGGCTAAGCGCCTCTTTAACTGGAAGGGGACAGAGTTTACGCTTAACTGGCTTCCCTTCGGCGGGTTTGTAAAAATCTTTGGAGAAAATTCTTCAGAAAGCACTTCAGAACTCGAAAATTCTTTAGTGCTTAGTGATAGCTTCGAAAATAAGAATCGCGGGATCCAAGCTGGAGTCTTGCTTGCTGGGGTGGTGGGGAACTTCCTCTTCGCGTGGTTACTAATCTTTGTCGTGCTAGTCTCGGGTCTCTCTGCACCACTTACAGCAGTCCAAGCGGGTGCCGTTTCTCCTCTACCAGCAGTGGCAGAGAGTTTGCGTATAAGCACTGTTCTGACAGTAGATACTACGAAGGCTCTGGGTACATTCTTCGCTCAAGCAGTGGTGGGTAAACCTGACCTCTCCAATGTTACTGGTCCGGTAGGACTCGTGGGACTAGTGGGGGATGTGACTGGTATGGGGCTTGGGTATCTACTGACCTTCACAGCGCTGATTTCTATAAACCTTTGCATCATAAACCTCTTGCCGTTCCCAGCACTTGATGGAGGGAGACTCCTCTTTGTCGTCATAGAGGCGGTGACGAGGAGGAAGATTCCTGCAATCATCTTCAACTCACTCAATACTGCTGGCTTCGCTATCCTTATCTTCCTGATGTTTCTGGTGACGATCCAAGATGTAAGGAATATTTTATAAAAAATTAAGGACTGCCTTGGCGGGGGCAGCCCTTTGTTATTTCTGGGGTTCGATCGCCAGCCGTGGCTGGGGATACCGGTTGAGGGATATTCCGTCACCCAACGATTTCTCTTTTGGAAGATAGAGATAATCGAGAGGAGGTCGTATCCTTGTCTACCGCTATTTAACCTTATCATATATCATATTTTTTGTCAAGCGTTAAATTCATTTCAAAGAAGGTCACTTTCGAGTAAAATAGCCGAATGAGACAAAGCCAACTATTCACCAAGACCCGTCGCGAAGCTCCCGCAGATGAAGTTTCCAAGAACGCTATCCTCCTCACTCGTGCTGGGTTTATTCATAAAGAAATGGCGGGAGTGTATGCTTTCTTGCCATTAGGTAAGAGAGTTGTAGATAAGATTTCTCAAATTGTACGTGAGGAAATGAATGCTATCGGAGGTCAGGAGGTTCAGATGACGACCCTTCAACCCAAAGAGATTTTTGAAAAAACAGATCGTTGGGATGATACAAAAGTGGACAACTGGTTTAAGACAAAACTCTCAAGTGGCACAGAGCTTGGTATGGGATTGACCCACGAGGAACCGATTGTCGATGCCTTGAGTGATTATGTGAGTTCTTATAAAGATCTTCCTATCTGTATTTATCAGATACAGACTAAGTTTAGAAATGAGCTTAGAGCAAAGAGTGGTCTCTTGCGAGGAAGAGAATTCTTGATGAAGGATATGTATTCCTTCTCTCGTACTCAGGAGGAGCACGAACAGATATATGAGAAAATAGCCGAGGCTTATCATAGAATTTATCGCAGACTGGGTCTCGGAGATATTACTTACAGGACTTACGCTGACGGTGGTATCTTTACCAAGCGTTTCAGTGATGAATTTCAAACTTTAAGTGAAATTGGTGAAGATACGATCTACTTACATGAAGGTAAGAGTATTGCTGTAAATAAAGAAGTTTATACAGATGAGAATTTGGCTAAGATAGGTCTGAAGAAGGAAGATTTGGTAGAAAAAAAGGCTGTGGAAGTGGGAAATATTTTCCCACTAGAGTCCAAGTATACGGACGCTCTAGAGGTTTATTACAAGGATGAGAAAGGCGAACAACAATCAATTATTGCGGGTTCCTATGGAATTGGCATCAGTAGATTGATGGGAGTCTTTGTAGAAATTTTCTCCGATGATAAGGGGATCATCTGGCCCAAGGAAGTGGCACCGTTTAGGGTTCACCTTATCTCTCTCGGTTCTAGCAAGGAGATGGCAGATGAGGTCTATAACTCTCTCGTCTCAGAAGGTGTAGAAGTACTCTACGATGATCGCGATCTGCGTGCTGGGGAGAAGTTTGCTGACGCAGATCTTATCGGCATACCTACTCGAGTGGTGATCGGAGACAAGTCTCTGGAGTCCAAGATGCTAGAGGTCAAGGAGAGAGGTGCGGATGATGTGAAGATGATGTCTCTCGAGGATCTGCTAACTACTCTTAAGGGATAATGTCGAAACTTTTCGATTTCAAAAATTGGAAGCGACTCTTCTCTCATGATGTGGGGATCGACCTTGGCACAGCGAACACTCTCGTTTATATGCGTGGTCGCGGGATAGTGATCAATGAACCCTCAGTGGTCGCAGTCAACCACAAGACAGGTCAAGTGGTGGCGATAGGTACCGATGCCAAGGCGATGCTCGGTCGCACCCCTCAACACATCACTGCTATTAAGCCACTAGTCGACGGAGTGATCTCAGACTTCGAGACGACAGAAGAGATGATCTCGTATCTCTTGGGCAAGGCGACAGCTGGGTCGAACAAGATGCTCGCCCCTCGAGTGGTCGTCGGAGTACCTTCTGGGATTACTAATGTCGAGATCCGTGCCGTGCGAGACGCTACTCACAACGCAGGTGCGGGCGAGGTACATATAGTCGAGGAGCCGATGGCCGCCGCCATAGGTATGCGACTCCCGATACATGAACCAGTGGGCAACATGGTGATCGATATCGGTGGTGGTACGACAGATGTGGCAGTGATCTCTCTCGGTGGGGTGGTGAGGAGCAAGAACATCCGTATCGCCGGAGACAAATTTAATTCAGACATTGTTTCTTATGTGCGAAATCAGTTCAAGATATTGATCGGCGACAAGACAGCCGAGTTTGTAAAGACGCAGATAGGCTCCGTACTCCCTACGCACGCTCCACTTGAGGTGGCAGTCAAGGGTCGCGACCTCGTCACTGGTCTACCCAAGGAAGTGATCCTGACTGACACAGACATCCGTGAGGCCTTGGGTCAGTCGGTCGAAGCACTCATAGAGTCTGTGAGAGAAGTGCTCGAGTCTACTCCTCCAGAGATTCTCTCTGACGTGATGGCACGAGGAGTGTATCTAGCTGGTGGAGGGGCGCTTCTCAAGGGTTTGGCAGAACTCTTCGAACAAGAGATCAATATCCCAGTACATATCGCTGGCGACCCGCTCACTGCTGTGGCGCGTGGCACAGGGATCATCCTCGAGGATGTGGAGAGATATAGAGACGTGCTTATTGCCAACGAAGATGAACTACCTCCCAAGAAGTAGAACGCGTTCCCGATATACTCAGAGGATACTCGTCCTTGTAGGAATCTTTGTTGTGGGTCTTGTACTCTTCTCCTTCGCTCGACCACTTATCGTTTCTATCGTCTCTCCGCTCTGGAGAGCAGAGAATGTCTTCTCGAGGACTATGGCGCGGAGTTTTGGATACTTCCACACACAGGCTACTCTTGTGTCTGAGAATGCTTCTCTGAGAGAGAAGGTGGCATCTCTCGAGATAGAACTATCTGCACGTACAGCAGATAGTGGTAACTCGCTACTTGAGATGGTAGGTCGTACTCGTACAAGTACTGGTATCACTACTGCCGTGCTCACACACCCACCACAGAGTCCGTACGACTTTCTGGTTGTGGATGCCGGCGAGAGAGACGGAGTCGTTTCTGGTGCTCGTGTCACCTTGCCCGAAGGACCGGAGGTTGGGACCGTCTTCCAGACATCATCTAACTCCTCGAGGGTCAAACTCTTCTCCGCATCTGGAGAGAAGACCAATGCTGTACTCGAGAGACACCAAGTCTCCGTAGTGCTTGAGGGCGTGGGGGCAGGGAACTTCAACATCTCGGTCCCCAGAGAGACAGAGGTGGTGGTCGGGGATAGGATTATCTCTCCCGGACTCGACTCGACGCTCATGGCGGTAGTAGAGGACATTAAACTCTCATCGACCGACTCGTTCAAAGAAGTCTTGGCGAAGAGTCCGGTCAACATCTTCTCTGTCAGGTTTGTGAAGATCTTGCCATGAGTTACCGGACACTATCTTATGTTGCGTTAGGACTCTCAATCATTTTCTTACCATACTGGTTGTATTTACCACTACTTCTGGGTTCTCTCATCATTTTCCCATTCTTCTGGGAGGGGATACTTTTCGCTCTATTTATCGAGGCTCTCTACGGGCGAGAGATGCAACTCCTCTCCCTCCAGTCCTCTGTGGCACTGTCTGTATTGATTATCCTCTTGGTACTCTTACCTCTGCGTGAGAGGATTAGAATTCATGTTTAACCACATCTTCAATAAGTTCAATAGACGTCTCCGCGGTGCAGGTAAGATCCGTAAGAGGTATCAGGATATCAACCCCGAGGATATCTTCCTCGATTCGACCAATCTCCCAGGGTTTGAAGAGCACGCACTCGAGGGTCGTATTGAGCGACCAGTGACAGCTCGGACCTTCTCAGTTTTCAAAGTTGTTCTCAGTGTGATGGTGCTTATGCTTACAGTTAAGCTTGTGTCCCTTTCTATCCTCGACGGAGAAGTCTATGCGCAGATTAGCGAGAACAACAGGTTGGAGCAGAGTCTTATCTTTGCCAACCGTGGAGCTATCTTGGACAGGAATGGTTTGGAACTTGCGACCAATGATATCAAGAGCGAAGACACAAGCTATGCCGGTAGGAAGTACGCTTCTCTAGAAGGCTTGGCCCACTTGGTGGGTTATATCAAGTATCCCAAGGCTGACAGGTCAGGGATCTTCTACGATGAGAACTATCGGGCCAAGGATGGTGTAGAACTTGCTTACGATGAACTTCTCTCGGGTAAGAATGGCAAGAAGTTGGTGGAGACAGATGTGAGTGGTGACGTGACTTCAGAAAGTGTGGTGGAGAAACCTCAGGACGGAGCCACTCTCAAGCTCTCTGTGGATGCAGAACTTACTCAAGAGCTGTACCGAGGGATAAGGTCACTAGCACAGACAAGTCGGTTTGTCGGTGGAGCTGGAGTGATTGTAGATGTGGAGACTGGGGAAGTTCTGGCACTGACAAGCTACCCTGAGTATGACCAGAATACGATGACGAGTGGGATAGATCAGAAGACATTTAGCAGTATGATCAATAGTCCGACGCACCCCTTCTTGAACAGAGTGGTTGGTGGTCTATATACTCCCGGCTCGATACTGAAGCCCATCGTCGCTCTCGCCGCTCTCAATGAGAAGATTATTTCTCCGACCAAATCTATCTTGAGTACCGGCTCTATCTCTGTGCCTAACCCTTATGATCCATCCAAGCCATCAGTCTTCAAGGACTGGAAGGCGCACGGCTGGACTGATATGAGCGAGGCTCTTGCAGTCTCCTCTGACGTGTACTTCTACTCTATCGGTGGTGGGTATGGAGATCAGAAGGGGCTGGGGATCACCATGCTCGACAAGTACTTCACCCTCTTCGGTCTCACAGAGCCGACCAAGATAGAGTTGCGTGGGGAAGTAGAGGGAGTGATCCCTACACCAGAGTGGAAGAAGGAGAAGTTTGCTGGAGACATCTGGAGATTGGGAGATACTTACATCACCTCAATAGGGCAGTACGGCACTCAGGTGACACCTATCAATGCAGTGCGCTTCACCGTGGCTCTCGCCAATCGTGGGAAGCTTATTAAACCATCACTAATCTTGGGTGGTGACCCAGAAGCTCTCGAAAAAGAGCTCAACTTCCCTTCAGCTGACTGGCAAGTGATACACGACGGGATGAGAGAAGGTGTGACGATGGGCACCTCAGTAGGGTTAAACGTCCCTTACGTTAAGGCTGCGGGGAAGACTGGTACCGCAGAAGTGGGGGCAAATAAGTCGTACGTACACTCTTGGTCTATTGGCTTCTTCCCATACGAGAAACCGCGTTATGCGTGGGCGGTGGTGATGGAGAAGGGTCCAGCTACCAATACGGTAGGCGCCACGTCGGTCGTGAGACGACTCTTCGACTGGATGGAGATAAACAGACCTAGTTACTTCTATTAGTTGCACTTAAACGAGAGTGGCTGTAAGATAACCTTCAATATATGGAAACAGAATACTTGACCAAAGAGAAATTTAATGACCTCAAGAAGGAGCTAGAACTCCTCAAGACTTCTAAGAGAAAAGAGATTGCAGAAGCTCTCGAGTATGCCAAATCTCTCGGTGACCTATCAGAAAATCAGGAATACCAAGAAGCCCGCGACGCACAAGCTGTCCTCGAAGACAGGATTAATCGTCTTGAACAAATACTGAAGACCGCATCAATCGTCTCTATCAACAACGGTGAGGTGGTGGCGGTAGGTTCCTCTATCTCTGTCGAGAAAGTGGGTGACAAGACTGTGCGAAAACTCACTATTGTGGGTTCCGAAGAAGCCGACGCCTCTATCGGCAAGATCTCAATGCGTTCTCCTCTAGGTCTGGGAGCAATGGGTAAGAAGAAGGGGGATACATTCTCATTTGAAACCCCGAGTGGTACAATGTCGTATAAGATTATCGACATTAAGTAAATGGCTTCATTAGAAGAAATACGTTCTACGCGTCTTGCGAAATTAAAATATCTCAAGGAACAGGGTATAGATCCGTATCCTGCCGATTCTTTGCGTGAGATTTCTAATCACGAAGCCATAGACAGGTTCGATGAATTAAAAGAGGGTAAGTCCCTAACTCTCGCTGGGCGTATCCTCTCTATCCGTGGACAGGGTAAGATTATTTTCCTTGATTTTGATGATGGCACAGGGAAGTTCCAAGCTCTTCTCAAGAAAGGCGAGCCTTTATCAGAAGAGATGTTTGAACTTTTTGAGAAAGCTTTTGACATTGGTGATTTTGCTGAGTTTGCTGGTACCCTTTTCTTAACCAAGAACGGTGAGAAGACAGTTTTGGTAGAAAATATCCGTATGCTTTCCAAGTCTCTTCTTCCACTACCAGAGAAGTGGCATGGCTTACAGGATGTGGAAGAGAGATTCCGTAAACGTTATCTAGATATTATCTCCAACCCAGAGATTAAGGAAATCTTCCTCAAGAAGTCTAAGTTTTGGGATGTGACAAGAAACTTCCTCAAGAAAGAGGGGTTCATGGAGGTGGAGACTCCTACTCTGGAGGTGACGACTGGTGGGGCAGAGGCAAGACCATTCAAGACGCATCACAACGATTTCGACCTTGGTGTTTATCTTCGTATATCTGTGGGTGAATTATGGCAGAAGAGACTAATGGCGGCAGGATTTGATAAGACTTTCGAGATTGGACGTGTGTATAGAAACGAAGGTTCTTCTCCAGAACACTTGCAAGAGTTCACCAACATGGAGTTCTATGCATCTTATACAAATTTCGATGATGGTAAAGAGTTGGTTAAGAAATTATATAGAACTATAGCTCAAGAAGTCTTCGGTACGACCAAGTTTGAGACACGTGGGCACACATTCGATTTGTCAGATGAGTGGCAGGAGCTTGATTATGTCGAGACTGTAAAGTCTATGACAGGTATCGATGTGCTAAATGATAGTGAGGAGACTCTCAAGGGCAAGCTCAATGATCTTGGAGTGAAGTATGATGGTGAAAATCGTGAGAGGATGACAGATAGTTTGTGGAAGTACTGTAGGAAGTCTATCTCTGGTCCCGCCTTCCTTATCAATCATCCGAAACTTGTTGCCCCGCTTTCTAAAGAGCACTCAGATAATGATAAATTGACTAAAACTTTCCAAGTGATTATCGCTGGAAGTGAGATTGGTCGCGCTCATGCAGAACTCAATGATCCTATTGACCAGATGGAGAGATTCGGTAAACAAAAGGAGCTTATAGAGGGGGGAGATGAGGAAGCTATGATGCCTGATCATGACTTCGTCGAAATGCTAGAGCATGGTATGCCACCTACTTTTGGCTTCGGCTTCGGTGAACGCCTCTTCTCTTTTCTTGCCGACAAGCCTCTAAGGGAGACTCAACTCTTCCCTCTAATGCGACCTAGGAATTAGAATACTAAGTCTGAGTTCACCCCTCCTTCATCTACTTCATGTTTATATATGTGAGGAGGCGTCTAGATGTACTCAGGCATCCGTGTAGAAGTTCCTGTTGACGGTCGTTTGTATTACGTGACTTCCTCGGCCATGCCAGATGAGACTGGATTCCGATGCCCACGTTGCAAACGCATGTCTGCATGCTCGCTCATTTTTACCTTTACAGAAATTCTCATGGGGGAGGGTCTTCAGCGGGTGGGGCTAGCTCAGGAGATGGTCGACAAGATAGAACGAGTTATCCGTCGTCGCCTTGTGCGCGAGGGTGATATCGTGACCTACACTCGAGCGTGTGACGAGCACTGCATCGAGGCCCTAGTGAGCTAGTGTCGTCGAAGTTGAGTGGCGGATCCTCACCGGTCCGTCGCTTTTTCTTATAAATTACGAGCACTTGACTTTTATCTATAAACTATGATGTAGTGTATAAAGTTGGGGTGATTTCCCCACTGTTCTTAAGGAGGCAACGTGCATACACAGCACCTGAAGAAGGTCGGCGGCGTCGCGTTCGTTCTCGTTCTGTTGGTCCTGCTTTTCAACTGGCTCAAGGCTCCCTCTCCCTCGGTTGGGAGTGGGGAGAAGCGCCTCGCCATCCAGGGGACGCACGAGGTGCGTCGTGGCGAGTACCTGAACCTGATCGCGGACCGCTACACGGTCCAGCGTGCGACGATGCTGTACGTCAACGAGTCGTATCTGCAGACGCAGTACGACCGCATCTGTGGCGACTTGTCTCGGAAGTATCGGGACAACCCGCGGCGCTCCGGAACATTCTGTAACGACAGGTTCCGGAAGCCGTACGGTAACACGCTCGTGCCGGGGATGTTTCTGAACATCCCGATGGCCGAAGCTCCGCCGCAGATCAATGCGGTGGTGACCAAGGTCGTGGGCAAGCGGGTCGCTCTCGTCATCGACGAGTCGGGTTCGATGGACAACGATCGGGCCACTGTGGCCTCGTTCTACTCCGCCGCTTTGCAGGACCAAGGCAAGGAGCTCATCGGCATCTGGCTCTACGCGGACGGTGAGGTCCGGAAGATCGATCCGGAAGGGTTCGTGAACATTTCTCCTCACGGGGCAGTGGAGAACACCTTCGAGGCCTTGAAGAAGGCCGACGAAGACGACCCCGACTCGATCATCCTCATCACGGACGAGCCGGGTGACGACTGGCCGATGGGCTGGAGCTGGGGGCGACCCATGTTCCTTCCTCCGGTCGTCGCGACCTGTTTGCCTGACGGTGGTCGATACGCTTGTGAGGATAACCTCCAGCGTTTGGCCGGCAAGACCAGCGGGCAATACGTCCCGTACTGAAATACAAAAGGGCGAGCCACATCGCGTGGCCCGCCCTTTCTCAATGTATTATTTTCTATCTACTATTTCCTCTTTCAATTTCAAAACTAGCTCATCGACAGATAGTTGTCCGAGTTTGCCCTTGTCGCGACTCTCAACTGTTATATTTTTACTCTCAACTTCTTTGTCTCCAATGACTAGTGCGTAGGGGGCACGTTCGGTCTTGTACTTCGCAATCTTCTTGCCTAGACTCTCGCTGGACTCGTCTAGCTCGACGCGGATGTTGGCACCTTTTAGCTTCTGGGTAACTTCTTTGGCGTATTCAAACTGGCTCTCACCGATAGGGAGAACCTTAACCTGTACTGGGCAGAGCCAAGTAGGAAGCTTGCCTTCAAGGTGTTCGAGGAGGACTGCTACACAACGTTCTATAGAGCCGGTGATAGCAGAGTGGATCATGACGATGCGCTCCTTCTCACCCTTCTCATTGGTACAAGAGAGGTCGAAGCGCTCTGGGAGGTTCATATCGAGCTGGATGGTAGCGACTTGCCACTCGCGACCAGCGGAGTTCTTCGCCATGAAGTCGAGCTTGGGTCCGTAGAGAGCAGCTTCACCCAGACCTTCGAAGGCATCAGCCTTTCTTTCCTCTGCAATCTCTCGGAGAGCTTGCTCAGCGTGGTCCCAGATCTCCTTGGTGCCGAGATATTTCTCTGGAGTAGCTGGGTCACGGAAGGAGAGTCGGACGCGGAGAGAGAAGCCGAAGGTTTTGTAGAAAGTGTCGACGATGTCCCAGATTTTCAGGAACTCATCCTTGATCTGGTTGGTACGACAGAAGACGTGCGAGTCGTCTTGAGTGATAGACAGTACACGAGTGAGACCTCCGAGCTCGCCTGACTGCTCGTCGCGGTAGACCATGGTGGTCTCAGCGTATCTCTGAGGCATCTCACGGTACGAATGAGGTTTCCTAGCGAAGATCTGAGTGTGGTGGGGGCAGTTCATCGGCTTCAGAGCGTACTCCTTGCCTTCTCGAGAAATAATTTTGAACAGGTCTTCGGCAAACTTCTCCCAGTGACCAGAGGTGTTGTAGAGCTCACGCTTGGTGATGTGGGGGATAGTGACGCGGTCGTAGCCGTGCTTGCTCCTGAGCTCCCAGACGAAGTTGTCGAGCTCTTGTCGTACGACGGTGCCACGAGGAGTCCACATGGGAAGTCCGGGACCTACCAGCTCAGAGAAGACAAAGAGATCTAGCTCTTGCCCAATCCTTCTATGGTCGTTCTGTTCGAGTTCTGACATAAGAGAAATAATAGCAGAAAAACACCTTATTTAAAGAACCTAAGTTGTATTGACAAGTTGTAATAATTCTATTATTGTCTTCGCCAGAATTACTGGCTGATGCCCGTAGTTTTCGTACCTTTACTCTAAGGAGACAGATGTGCTCAGACTACTCATGGATCAGCCCACTGCTGTGAACCCCACGCTGGGAATTCGGTGGTGCCTCGATCCGAAGGACCAAGCTAAGCTCGTCGAACTCAAGGCTGTGAACGTCCACGTTCTCATCGTCGTCCGGTATGAGGGAGGACAGGAAGACAGACAACTCTTACCTCTGACCGACGCGATGACGTACCTCATGCTCCGCTTTCCCGGTACCCACACTATTCACTCCCGCCTGTTTTGGGGAAGTGATGCTGCCAAGCTGAGGGCATATTTCCTACAGCGATCAGACAGAAACGGGTACAACTATTCCGTTCTCGATACTGAGAATAACACTTTCTGGGAGAAGGTGGGGAACCCGTTTGTTGTGGATGATGGGTACAGTCAGATCGATTGCTACGAGACCGATGTCACAGTCGGAGCGGAACACTTCGCCAGAGATTGGCATCCACTTATCAAGAAGTGGGTCAACTATCTCTACAGCTATCAGCCTGTTGATGAGTGCCAGTTCAGGAAGCGTCTGATTGGCGCCTTCACGTGGCAGCCATTATGGATGGCGTTGTTCCTTGTTTGTCGGACGATTGGGACAACCATTGCCTTCATCTACTGCGCTCTTATCGGTGCAAGAGGTTTGAACTTCCGTCCGATTCTTCATCCGTTCACTATGAGTATCGGGGATATTTGGCCGGAGTTTGACCATCGAGTTGATGGCAGGTTTTACGGCTTCCGTCGCACGGCATGGACTCTTCATGACAAGAAGGGTCAGAAGAGATCTCATTACTTCTTACTGAGCCCTCTCTTCTATCTGTTCTGCTTCATCCCACTTCACTTTCTTGCTTGGAAGTTCAGTATGAGCTATGGAGAACTTCTCTCTGTAGTATGGGTGGTGTGGATTGGGGTGTGGAGTTTCTTCCGTACTGCGGTGAGGGATTTGGTGCTAGCACTTAAGGATCCAGAGGTTCTAGGGATTCTGATTGCCATGGTACTCGTGATTGCGGTACTTTTCGCGAAGATAATGTGGCAGAACCACACGTCTTCTGATAAGTATCGGAGCGCGAAGCGACAGGCTGTCTTGGAGCGTGAGCGCCAACAGCTTGAAGAAGCTTATCAGTACCTTACCTGCCCGAGGACCAGTGACCCAGTGCTTGCGGTAAGTATCGGCGCTCTTCCGAAGGAGCGCCGCACGCTCCGTCTGCGGTTTCAGGCGATCAAACGCGATATCTGCCGTCCTTACGCTCGCTGAGCGTCACAGCAGTATCGAAGCTCGTTCTCCCACAAGGGGGAACGGGCTTTTCTTTTACAATGCTTTAATCTTATCCGCAATAAAGCTGGTCTCGCCCTTACGCTTACTCACCTTGCCCTTGATGGCGATGCAGGCATCTGGCTTCACAAATTCTCTGAACTCACTGTAGACACGAGGGAAAACGGCAACCTCTATGGTGCCAGAGAAGTCGGCAAGCTTCATAAAGACCATACGTTCATTGTTCTTGGTCAGGACATCACGGGCTTCGGTGACGATCCCGCCGATAACTGTCTCCACGTTCTCCTTGAACTCCTCAAGCTTCTTGATGTTCACATCCCTTTTCTCAAATTTCTCCTTGTAAGCGTCGAGCGGGTGTCCAGAGACATAGAGACCCAGGAGCTCCTTCTCCCAAGAGAGTTTGTCCTTCATCTCTGCTTCGGGTGCGCTTTGTAGTATTAGAGCAGGTAGGACTGCGGAGTCTTCGATAAGACCGAAGAGAGAACTCTGGTTCTCCGGAGTGCTCGTCCTCTCTTTGTGGTAGGCAAGGAGAGTGTCGAGGTTGGCGAGGAGTTGTCCTCTTTCTCCAAATTCATCTAGTGCTCCAGACTTGATCAGAGCTTCGACAGACTTTTTATTCAAATTTCTATCCCTGATCCGGTCGAGGAAGTCAGCGAGAGACTGGAACTTGCCGTTCTGCTTCCTCTCTGCGGTGATCGAGCTTGCAATACTCTCGCCGAAGTTCTTGATCGTGGTCAGACCGAAGCGGATCTTGTATTTATGATCTACTCCTTCCTTGGGTACAACAGAGAATTGGGAGAAGCTCTCGTTGATCGAAGGAGGGAGGACCTCGATCCCCATCCTCTTACATTCATTGACCATGATCCCTACAGTTTCCACATCTCCAGACTCAGCAGTAAGGACGGATGACATGTAGATCTCGGGGAAGTTCGCCTTGAGATAAGCAGTGACATAGGCGATGTGACCGTAGCTTGCAGCGTGCGCCTTGTTGAAGCCGTAACCTTGGAAGGGGACGAAGAGGTCCCAGATGGCCTCAGCTTTCTCCCGACTCATCCCACCATGCTTGATACAACCGTCGACGAACATGACGTGCTGTTTCTTCATCTCCTCAGGGATCTTCTTGCCGACCGCCTTGCGGAATTTGTCGACCTCGCCCCATGTGTAGCCTGCCACCTCGATCGCGGTCATCAGGAGGTCGTCTTGGTAGACGAGCACGCCGTAAGTTGGAGCGAGGAAGGTCTTCATCTTGGGGTGGAGGAAGGTGGCAGGCTTCCTACCGTGTTTCCTCGCGATGTATTCTTGGATGTTGTCCATCGGACCTGGGCGGTAGAGAGCGACCATGACGTTGATGTCGTGGATGACAGTAGGTTTAAGATCCATGAGGGCCTTGGTCATACCCGAGCCGTTGAGCTGGAAGGTGCCCTCGGTCTCTCCGCGAGCAAGCATTTCGAAGGTCTTCTTGTCATCTACTGGGATGTCTTCAAGTTTGACCTCCTTGTTTTCTAGCTTCTTGATACGTTCAAAGGTGTCTGCAATGATGGCGAGGTTTCGGATACCGAGGAAGTCGAACTTGAGAAGTCCGACATTGTTCTCGTCGATAGAATACATATCGTACTGAGTGATAATCTTCTGCTCACCCTTGGTATCGTACTGAAGTGGGGTGAAGTCGGTCATCGGTGTAGGGGAAATGACGACACCCGCTGCGTGCACGGAGATGTGGCGAGCGTTGCCCTCCAACTTCTCTGCCATATCGAGGATGGTCTTGGCATCTTCGTCTGAAGTAGCGAGAGCTTTGAGCTCGGGGGATTCTTTGTAAGCCCTCTTGATAGTCATAGGGAAGCCCTGTGCGCCCATGGGGATGAGCTTCGCGATCTGGTCACCGATTGCGTAAGGGAAGCCGAGGGCGCGAGTGACGTCTCGGACTGCACCGCGTGCCATCATAGTGCCGAAGGTACCGATCTGCGCAACCTTGTCTGCACCATACTTCTGTCTGGCATACTCGATCACCTCGTCTCGACGATTATCAGCGAAGTCCATGTCGATATCGGGTGCAGATGGGCGGTCAGGGTTTAGGAAACGTTCGAAGGGGAGGTTGTATTCTAGAGGGTTGATGTTTGTAATACCTGATAAGTAGGTGACTATCGAACCTGCCACAGAACCTCTCACGTTGGTTAGGATCCCGTGTTCGTGAGCGAAGCGGAGGAGGTCTGATACGACGAGGAAGTACTTGGGGTAACCCTTGTCCTTGATCACTTTGAGTTCGTATTCGATACGCTCGAGGACTTCTGGTGTACGCTCGATCTTTCTTCTCTCGATACCGTCGAAGACAACCTTCCTCAGAGCCTCATCTGGTGTGAGACCGTCTGGGGTCTCGATGTTGGGGAATGCCCACTTGCCGAGCTCGAGCTTGAGGTTACATCTCTCGACTATTTCTTGAGTTCGGGCCAGTTTCTCTGGAGATTTTTTATAATCCGTCTCAGCTTCTTTGACAGTGCGGAAGTGCAGGTCATCTTCGGTATCGAGAGTTTCTCCCCCTAGGTGCCCTTGGATAGAGAGGACGGTCTCATAAGCAGTCCTATCGGCTGGCTCGAGGTAGTGGACGTTGTATATGGCAAGAGAATCTTCCAAGTAGAAACGATCGCCGAAGATGGTTGAATAATATTTGTCATCTTTGGCTATGGCGATGAGACCTGTGTTGTATTTCTCCAGAAGTTCTCGGTCGATGCGAGGTTTGTGGTGGAAGCCTTCTAGATATGAGGCGGAGATGAGTTTGAGAAGGTTGTGGTAACCCTCCAAGTTTTCTGCGAGGAGGATGAGGCGGGTGTGTTGGCTGTCTACTTGAGTCTCTTTGTCGTGTCGAGTGCGAGGAGCGACGTAGAAGTCGACACCGATGATGGGCTTAATCTCTGCTTCTAAGCATTCTTTGTAGAACTCTATAGCACCGTAGAGGTTGCCTGAGTCGGTGAGAGCTAGAGCGGGCATACCGAGTTTCTTTGCCTTCTTCACTAGGTCTGGGATCTTGGGCAGAGCTTCCAAGAGGGAGTAGTGAGAGTGGGTGTGGAGGTGTGAGAATGGGGGGAGTTTCGAGGTCATTGATGGGCGAATTATAACACGTAGGGTATATACTGAAATATATGCAGATACTCGGGATCGATGAGGCTGGGAGGGGTCCCTTGGCGGGACCAGTGGCAGTGGGGGCGGTGCTTATTCCTGCCAATTTTGATAAAAAGTTTTTCAAGGGGATCAAGGACTCTAAACAACTCTCAGCTGTGGCAAGAGAGCTCTGGTTCTCTCTTGCCAAGGAGGCGAAGAAGAGAGGGGAGCTCGACTACCATGTGGCTCTCGTTTCAGAGAAGGTGATAGACAAGCATGGCATCTCTTATGCTATCCGTCTGGGGATCAAGCGCTGTATCAAGAGTTTAGAGGTGGAGCAGAGTTCACAGATCTTCCTCGACGGATCACTCAAGGCACCAGATGAGTTCAAGCACCAGCTGACAGTGGTGAAGGGGGATGAGAAGATCCCTGTTATCTCCCTTGCCTCGATCTGTGCCAAGGTCACAAGAGACAGGAAGATGGTCAAACTTTCCCAGAAGTTCCCCAAATTTGGTTTCGAAGTTCACAAAGGCTACGGCACCCTGATGCACCGTAAGGCACTGGCGAAATATGGCGTAACTGTGGTCCATAGGCAGAGCTTCATCAAGCGTTTGACAACAGGCAGGTAAGTGTATTATAATGGTGAAAGAGGAGGTAAGACGCTATGTCGCTCAAGTTCTTTGCGGCGAGCGTCATTGCTCGCCGTAGGCATAATCACTACGAAGTGCTCGTCGAGGACGCAGAGTATGCGGACGGGCGCAAGGAGACCAAGTTCGCTATCGGCGGTATGCAGGAGGCTATCGACAGCGGTAATCCTGCTCGTACTGCTCGACGCGAGGTCGAGCAGGAGACTGGTCTCAAGATGAGAGACCACGTCGACCCTCGGCTCATCCACGAGCTTGAGGTAGGTGAACACAAGAAGTTCTTCTACTTCATGTGGAGGGGGAACTTCAAGGGGTCGATCCGTCGGAAGAAGATTAGGGACGGGGACACCATTCTGCATCCGCCCGTGTGGGTGGATCTCAGAGTACTCCTGTCTCATCCAGACACGGTCGTCCGGACGCACCGGCCTCTCCTCAACATTGTCGAGGAGCTACTTAAACACTGAGGGCCCTATCTGTCACGAGGCAGATGGGGCCCTTTTCTTTTATCATAATTATGCTAGAGTAGTCCCCATGGTAGTCCGAATGAGACACACAAGGAGTCATACGAAGAACAGGCGTTCACACCACGCCTTGTCTAAGCCTGCTTTGTCCAAGGATGAGGCGGGAAACGTTCATTTGCGACACCGTATTTCCAAAGCTACTGGTAGTTATCGTGGTAGGAAGGTCATCGACCAGACCAAGAAGCTCGAGAAACGTGTGGCGAAGCTCAAGTCAGCCAAGTCTGCTCGCTAGTATTTATAAATAAAAGTTTTTTTGTTCTTTATGTCCAACCGACACCTCTCGAGGTCCATTGTTCTACAAACCTTATTTGAATGGGATTTTGGCAACCTGAAGCAATCAGAGATCCAATCTATTTTTGATAAAAATATCCAAGAATTTGCTCCCGGTGGCAATGACAGGCCGTTTATGGAGAACCTGCTCAAGCTTGTCCTCGACAAGAAGAAGGATCTCGATGGCATCATAGAGAAAGCAGCTCCAGACTGGCCAATAGACAAGATCGCTCCAGTCGATAGAAACATCCTCCGTCTAGGGCTTGCAGAGCTCCTCTTCGCTGATAGGAAGCAAGTCCCTCCCAAGGTGGCTATAAACGAGGCTATAGAGCTCGCCAAGCAGTTCGGAGGAGAGACCTCGGGTAAGTTTATCAACGGCGTCCTCGGTGCGGTATACAAGGAGATGGGGGAGCCGGGCAAGGATGAGACCTCTAGACCCAAGAAGAAGTATGGCAATATCCCTCTCGACAAGTTGCCAGTGATCCGGATGGCGGGTGCAGTTGTCTTTGCCCGACACGAGGGTGATGTATATCTAGCGCTTGTGCACGACGTCTTCGGTCACTGGACTCTTTCGAAGGGTAAGATTGGCGACAACGAGAAGATTGCCAATGAGACAGAGGAAGAAGGTGCTATCCGCGAGGTTAAGGAAGAGTTGGGTGTGCCGGTCAAGATTATCGAGGAGTTGGGAGAGAATTCTTACTCCACCTTCCATCCAGAGCAAGGCAAGATATTGAAGAAGATTAAGTACTTCCTCGCTGAGGCTCCTTATATGGATCTCACTCTCGAGAAGAAGGAGGAGAAGGGTGGGCTCGACGATGTGCGCTGGTTTAAGCTCGCAGACATCTTAGACCTCAACTTCTACGACGATATCTTGCCTATCGTCACCAAGGCTTTGACAAGACTAGCAGAGATGAAGTAACGTGCCTCTTATGGATTTCAGCAAATTCGAGGAAACAGCGGGGGTGAAGTTCAAGGACCAGAACCTACTAAGGCAAGCTTTTACCCATCGCTCATATATCAACGAGAACAGAGAGTCTGGTCTCGAACACAACGAGCGCCTAGAGTTCCTCGGCGATGCGGTGCTTGAACTTGTCATAACAGACTACCTCTTCAGCAAGATGAAGGAGTCTGATGAGGGTAAGCTCACCGCTCTCCGCTCTGCACTGGTCAATGCCGACACTTGTGCTCGTGTCGCTACCTCTCTGGGTGCCAACGACTTCCTCCTCCTCTCCAAGGGCGAGGCGAAGGATGCTACCGGTCGTGCTCGTCAGTACATCCTCGCCAACACTCTTGAGTCCCTCATCGGCGCTATCTATATTGACCAGACTTACGAAGGGGCAAAAGATTTTATATTGAAGCATGTTGCACCGCTTATGGAAGAGATTCTTGTGGAGGGAAGTTGGATAGATGCGAAGTCACTCTTCCAAGAGAAGGCGCAGGAGTTCGTTGGGTTGACTCCTATCTATAAGACGGTCAAGGAAACCGGTCCCGATCATGACAAGCACTTCACTGTGAGGGTTTCTGTCGGAGATGAGACTTACGGTGAGGGGGATGGGAAGAGTAAGCAAGACGCCGAGCAGTCCGCTGCCAAGGATGCACTAGAGAAGAAGGGGTGGTCCCGTTAGAAGTCTCGCTCGTGCTAGCACGAGTCCGCACAGGACCTCGGCGAGGCTACTTCTAACGGGATGGAAGTAGATTTGCATTATTCAGGTTTAGATGGTATTTTGTGGTCAGAAGCGTTCTGAACATTGTTCAGAATAAGCTTGCACTGCGTATGCGTAGTGTCGCAGCCCTCTTTTTGGGAGAGAAGGGTGTAACACTGTAGAGTGGTCCTCAGTAATGTGGATCAACATGGCTACGCGGTGAATTCCCACTATTTTAGCCGCTATTCCTCTTGGGAATAGCGGCTTCTTCATATAAAACTTGTCTGATCATGCTTAACTTGTGTGGTTGACTTATGTCTCTTCAAGATGCATATTCTCGTGAGGAGGTGGGTTTGGCGAAGTCTGTTATGGACAAGATCGTTGCACGTTGGGTCAAGGGAGAGTGTGTGGCGGAGCTCTCTCATCACCCAGAAGTGAAGAGTAGTGGCAAGAGTGTTGAAGAGGCGGTGGGCAATTTGATCAGTTCTTACCCAGACCACTTCGGTCTGACTGTCGAAGTGGTCTGGGCTGGAGGAGATAAAGGCGGGTCAGCATGACCCGCCTTCGTTTATGGGTAATTTTTTGTTAAAATAAGATTTAAATGTATCTCAAATCGATCGAGCTCTCTGGCTTCAAGTCCTTCGCCAAGAAGAGCTCTTTCGAATTCAATTCACCTATCTCCTCTATCGTTGGTCCCAATGGCTCGGGCAAGAGCAATGTTGCAGAGGCCTTTCGCTTCGTCCTCGGTGAGCAGAGTATCAAGAGTATGCGTGGTAAGCGTGGAGAGGACCTTATCTGGAACGGTTCTCAGAACGAGCCGAGAGCGAACCGTGCTTCGGTCAAGGTTGTTTTCAATAACGAACAAAGAGTCTTCGACCTCGACTTCCAAGAAGTGACTATCGAGCGTGTGGTCTCGCGTGACGGGGTAAACGAATACTTCATCAACGGCTCCTTGGTGCGTCTCAAGGACATCTTGGAGAAGCTTGCTTCGGCTCACATCGGCGCCTCTGGTCACCACATCATCTCACAAGGAGAAGCAGACAAGATTATCTCTGCTACTCCTAGAGATAGGAAGAGCATGGTCGAAGATGCTCTCGGTCTCAAGCTCTACCAGTACAAGCGTGTCGAGAGTGAGAAGAAGCTCGAGAAGACCTTCGAGAATATCTCTCAGGTTGAGTCTCTGAGGAAGGAGATTGCTCCACATCTTCGCTTCTTGAAGAAGCAGGTCGAGAAGCTCGAGAAGACTGAGAGCCTGCGAGAAGAACTCCTCAGTCTATCCAAGGAGTACTTCAAGCGAGAGGAGGTGTATCTCGCGTCCGCGAAGAATCTTTTAGAGTCAGAGCGTGCTCCGCTCAAGGAGTCCTTGCAGAAGCTCGAGGCGGAACTGTCCGAGGCGAAGAAGGTCCTCGCCGAAGTGGGCAAGAAGGAGCAGAAGGAGTATCTCGTCCTAGAGCTCGAGAAGGAGCTAAGTTCTGCGCGTGTAGAGAAGGATACACTAGGTCGCGAGTTGGGGAAGATCGAAGGTCTTATGGATGCCCAGATGACCTTACTGAGGAAGCAAGAACAGTTAGCAGAGTCTCTCGAGCACAAGATGGTGAGTCTGAAGGAGGTCGAGAGTCTCTACAAGGAGCTAGAAGCTGAGACCGACGGTGCCGGTCTCTTAGAGCGTATCAAGACTAAGTTCCTGAACTTTATAAGAGCCCATCGTGAGAGTGCTGACTCATCTCTCATCCTTGAGACCAAGAAGATGTTAGAAGATCTCAAGAGTCAGAAGGTTGTGGCGGAGCAGAAGTTTGCCGAAGCAGAGGATAAGGAGAAGAGGCTCCAAGAAGATTATCAGAAGCTCAAGAGTGAGGCAGAGAAGGCCAAGGACTCGGACAACTCAGCGCAGATTGCTGTCTTCCGGATCATGTCTGAGGAGAACGAACTCCACTCGAAGCTCAACTTCCTGAAGCTTAGAGAAGAGAAGATTCACTTGGAGGGAGAGAATTTCAAACGAGAGCTCGAGGAGGTCGCACGGATGGTGGGAGCAGATGTGCTCCAGTATCACGATCTTGCTCTGTCTTCTCACGAAGAGAGAGGTGCTCAAGAAGATCGACAGAGAAGTCTCCAGAAGCTGAAGGTAAGGTATGAGGACGCCTCTATCTCTGGCTCCGATGAGATCTTGAAGGAGTTCAGAGAGACCTCAGAGCGCGATGAGTTCCTTGGTCGAGAGTTAGAGGATCTTAGTAAGTCTGCAGAGTCGCTCAAGGAGCTTATCAAGGACTTAGAAGTACGTCTCTCCACAGAGTTTGAAACTGGGCTGAAAAATATCAATAAAGAATTCGGGAAACTTTTCTCCAAGGTCTTCGACGGTGGGGAAGCAGAGCTAGTCTTGGTCAAGGAGACTTCCAAGAAGTCTGCCGAATCTGACGAAGCTCTAGAAGCTGTTGAAGCTACGGAAGCTAAGTCTGAAGAAGGTCTCGAGATCAAGGTCTCTCTACCGAGGAAGAAGGTGAAGAGTCTCGTGATGCTCTCGGGTGGTGAGAGGGCTCTGACCTCTATCGCACTCATCTTTGCTATCTCGGCAGTGAACCCTCCACCGTTTATCATCCTCGACGAGACAGACGCTGCGCTCGATGAGGCGAACTCCAAGAAGTATGGAGATATGATTGAACTCTTGAGTCAGTACTCTCAACTCATCCTCATCACGCACAACCGAGAGACGATGAGTCGTGCGGGTGTGATCTACGGAGTGACTATGTCAGGCAACGGGATCTCGAAGATGCTCTCGATCTCCTTCGACGAAGCGTCTGAAGTGGCGAAGTAAAAAACGTCCGCTGCCACAGAGGGGCAGCGGTACGTTGGAAGCAAGAAGGTGCACCATTGTTTTGTTTACGGCTTAGCCACTTCGATGATCTCCGCATCCATTAGAACGCGCGTGAGAGCTTCGTGAATCAATATCGCCGTCGACGGCTTTAGGGAAATAGTCGTTACGAGAAGTCTCCCCAACCGTTGCTCATTGATCCACGACTCATGGGAGAGGGGTTTGAGCGCTCGCCTTTCGCCCATTATTTCAGGTGTCAGACGGCTGGCAACATGCACAGTGACGGCACCGTTTGGGTTGAGTTCTGATGGAATATGTGTAGAAACTGCGACAGCTTTACCTTTCAGTTCGGGCCAGCTAAGTGTGATTTCGGCCTTCTTGCCAATCTTGTGCATAGGTATCCTTTCAGATTAATTCTGAAAGAAGAATACCCTAAATAATTGAAAAGTCTAGCTTCTTGTTCTCTGGGTCGGCGGAGATGAGCTTGACCCGTACGCGATCGCCGAGGGAGTACTTCTTACCAGTGTTCTGTCCTACTATTGCATAATACTTCTCGTTCAACTCATAGAAGTCGTCCTTCATATCACGGAGTTTGATCATACCTTCAGCCTTGGTCTCGACTTCTTCTACATATAGACCCCACTCAGAGACACCAGAGACCATTGCCTCGAACTCTTGACCCACTCGAGTTTCCATATATTCAACCTGCTTGTACTTGATAGACGCACGCTCGGCCTCTGCTGCGCCGATCTCGAGCTCTGAGCAGACGTCGCAGAGCATCTGGTACTTGAGGATCTCATCCTGCTCTATCTTGCCTTGAGTAAGGTAGCGGTAGAGGAGACGGTGGACCATCAGGTCTGGATAGCGACGGATAGGTGAGGTGAAGTGGGTATAGTATTCGAAAGCGAGCCCGAAGTGGCCGATATTTGCCGTCGAGTAGATTGCCTTACTCATGGCACGGATGGCAGCGGTCTTGACGAGCATTTCTGCTGGAGTGCCGGTGACAGACTTGAGCATCTTGGAAATATTTTCGGCAGTCGTCTCACCGTCCTTGTTCTTGAGTTCGAAGCCGAGAGCTTTTACAAAAGTGGCGAGGTTTATAATCTTCTCCCTGTCTGGGGCTTCGTGGATACGGTAGACGAAGGCAGCCTTGGTGTTGTTGTTGGCTGTGTTCATATGGGTAGCTACCTCGCGGTTGGCAAGGAGCATGAAGTCCTCGACGAGCTTGTGAGTGTCCTTGCGCTCTTTCTTGAAGACGCGGATAGGCTTACCTTCCTTGTCGAGCTCGAACTTCACCTCCTCGGACTCGAAGTCTATAGCGCCCTTCTTGAACTTCTCCTCGCGGAGTTTCAGAGCGAGATCGTTGAGAGACTTGAGTTCCTCGTAGAAGAGACCTGACTTCTTGTCGAGAGTTTCTTGAGCCTCTTCGTATGAGAAGCGTTTGTCGGAGTTGATCAGAGTCTTGCCGAACCAGCGGTCCTTTACTCTACCGTCCTTGTTTATGATAAAGACTGCGGAGAAGGCGTATCTGTCCTCCTTGGGGTTGAGTGAACAGAGGTCGTTACTGAGTACTTCTGGGAGCATGGGGATAGTGCGGTCGACGAGGTAGATCGAGGTGCCGCGCTTGCGAGCCTCCTTGTCTAGGGCTGTGCCCTCTGTGACGAAGTGAGAGACGTCAGCGATGTGGACACCGACTTCGTAGTCGCCGTTTGGAAGCGCCTTGAAGGAGATCGCATCGTCGAAGTCCTTGGAGTCTATAGGGTCTATGGTAAATGTCGTGGTCCCTCGGAAGTCCTTCCTATCCTTCAGTCTATCTTCCTTCTCCCATTTTTCCTTCCAGTCGTTCGCCTCTGTCTCGACCTCGGTAGGGAAGTCGATCTCGAAGCCTGACTCGTAGACGATACCGAGCATCTCAGTGTTGTGCTCTCCTGCGCGACCGATGAGACGGATCACCTGACCCTTAGGACTCTTCTCTGGATCCTCCCATTCGAGAATCTTGACCTGCACCTTGTCGCCCTCTTTGGCATCCTTGGCATTCTCCTTGGAGACGAAGATGTCTCGGTACAAGCGCTTATCATCTGGGACGAGGAAGAAGCCTTCAGGCGACTTCTCTAGAGTGCCGACGAAGTCGTTCTTGTGGCGGTGTACTATCTCTACCACCTTCGCCATCTTCCTACCATATGGAGAGAGACGCTTGAGGTCCTCGATGCGTACAGTGTCGCGGTTGAGAGCTGTATTTATATTCTCCGGTGAGACCTCGAAGTCTTCGTCAGAGTCTGGTATAGGGAAGTAGCCGACACCCTTACCGGTGACTCTGATAGTGCCTATATATGGATTTTTGTTTTCTTCTGACATAAAACTTGTTGGTGGGCGGGAGAGGACTTGGTCACACATAATTTCTTGCTAGAAATTTGTGCGACCCCGTCTCGGCACCTACGTGCCTCCGACTTTCAAGTCGTTGTGGGCGGGAGCAGACTTGAACCTCCATGCCTTGCGGCACTAG
>CAYFZH010000002.1:14307-43264 GCA_964347785.1 uncultured Candidatus Saccharibacteria bacterium | reverse complement strand
CCCTTATTATACACCGAGAGAGGCACTATTGTCAAGCCTTTGGTATGCTCCGCTTTCTCTAGTTCCTCAATCTCCGCCTTCTCTAAGAGGAGTTTGCGCTCTCTTGTCTGTTCGTAATTATCTGGTGTGTTCTTCGGCTGGTAAGGGGGGATATCTGCTTCGAGGAGATACACTTCTCCACCTCTCACGACGACAAACGAGCCTCGCAAGTTCATCTTACCCTCGCGGACGCTCTTGACCTCATGCCCAATAAGCTCGAGCCCTGCCGAGAATTTCTCCAAGACTTCGTAGTCGAAGAGGGCCTTCTTGTTGTCTGCAAACGTGGTCATCACTCAATCTTAGCAAAAATAGTAAATTCTCACCTTTTATATATAATGTCGCTATGAAAGATCAAATGAAGGATCAGTTCAAGAAGACCAAGAAGATTATCATCAAGAAGACTCCGACCAAGATGCGTGGACGCAACCCTCTGACTCAAGGAGTGCTTGCGGTGGTGATCTTTGTCATCCTTGCTACCTCTTACTCACTTCTCACTGGGGTCACTTCCCAGAGTACTGAGATCTCACTCTCGGAGCTTGCTCGCGATGTCTCCGCTGGCTCAGTCACAGAGATTGTGGTGACAGGGGACACGCTCGATGTCACCTATGCAAGTGGTGAGTCCAAGATTTCCAAGAAGGAGGCGGGTACCGCTCTCTCGACCACCTTCAAGAACTACGATGTCTCGGCCGCTGCTCTCTCGAAGGTCAAGATCGATGTGCAAAACGACCAAGGTCTCCTCTTCTGGGTAGCATCACTCGCGCCGATCATCTTGCCTATCCTCTTTATCCTCTTCTTCCTCTGGTTTCTCTCGAGACAGGTCAAGGGGGCAGGGATGCAGGCCTTCTCCTTCGGTCAGTCGAAGGCGCGTCTCACTACTCCCGATGACAAGAATCAGCGTGTGACCTTCAAGGACGTGGCAGGTGCCAGAGAGGCGAAGGAAGAACTCCGCGAGATCGTCGACTTCTTGAAGAATCCTAAGAAGTTCCTCGACATAGGTGCTCGTATCCCGAAGGGCATACTCCTTATGGGCGCACCGGGGACAGGCAAGACCTTGCTGGCACGTGCGGTGGCGGGGGAAGCTGGAGTGTCTTTCTTCTCTATCTCGGGGTCTGAGTTTGTCGAGATGTTCGTCGGAGTGGGAGCTTCTCGTGTGCGAGATCTCTTCGACCTTGCCAAGAAGGCGGCCCCTGCGATCATCTTCGTCGATGAGATCGACGCTGTCGGTCGCGTGCGTGGCACAGGTGTGGGTGGGGGCAACGACGAGCGCGAGCAGACTCTTAACCAGATCTTGGTCGAGATGGACGGCTTCGAGCCGAATGAGAAGGTGATCGTCATGGCTGCGACCAACAGACCAGACGTGCTTGACCCTGCACTCCTGCGCCCAGGACGCTTCGACCGCCGAGTGACTCTCGACCTACCAGATAGGAAGGACAGAGAGGAGATCCTCACTATCCACTCGAAGAAGAAACCATTTGCCGAGGATGTAAACTTGGCTGTGATAGCTGAGCGTACTCCCGGCTTCTCTGGAGCAGATCTCTACTCTCTGATGAACGAGGGGGCTATCCTTGCTGCTCGAGAGAACAGGACGACTGTCGCCCAGTTCGACCTTATCCGTTCTATAGAGAAGGTGATCATGGGTCCAGAGAGAAGGAGCCACTTACTCTCTCACAAGGAGAAGGAGCTTACTGCTTACCACGAGGCAGGGCACGCACTCGTCGCCTCCGTGCTCCCTTATGCAGACCCGGTGCACAAGATCTCTATCATCTCTCGTGGACGTGCTCTGGGTTATACGATGAAGCTTCCTCTCGAGGAGAGTAAGCTCCAGAGCAAGAAGGAGTTCCTCGATGACATCTCTATGGGTCTCGGTGGGTATGTGGTGGAGAAGAACATCTTCGGCGATGTCACTACCGGTCCAAGCAACGACCTGCAGGTCACGACCGCTCTCGCTCGAGATATGGTCACCAAGTACGGTATGAGCGACAAGCTGGGACCGATCGCCCTTGAGTCTGCTTCTGGCAAACCTCTCTTCGGTATGGGAGTGGGGGACAAGGAGTATTCGGAGAAGGTGGGTGCAGAGATAGACTCTGAGGTGTCGAAGATTATGAATGAAGCGATGAAGAAAGCAGAGAAGATTATCGAGGAGCACAGACCAGCACTCGATGCTATATCCAAGAGACTGATAGAAGTCGAGACTATCGAGCAGAAGGAGTTCGAGGAGATCCTAGTGGCACACGGGATAGTACCGAAGAAGAAGAAAGATATCGAGCATCAGAAATAACGAAACAAAAAAGAGCGACCCATGGGTCGCTCTTTTTTGTTTGTGCTTAGATTAAGCTGTGCACTCCTTGCAGTTCTTCTTGTGACCAACCACTTCGAGTACTGCAGACACACCGACGAGGACGTAGACGAGCCACTCAACCATAGGCCATGAGCCGAGGACGAGGTGCACTACGTTCAAGTCAGAACCGACGAATCCTCCGACACCGACGAGACCCCAGTTGAGGGCACCGACAATGATAAGGACAAATCCTAACTTATGCATTTTTAGATTGATTAACTTTTAAGGGTGTTAACCCTTGTTATATTTTATCACCCGCCAAGTTTCCTAGGAGAAGTTATTCACAGGTTCTGGGTTCTGTTTAGGTTCTGTTCTTGCGTGATCTTCGTTTACCATCTGCATGATAGTGTTCTTCACATCTTCTGGGTTGGGGATGTCTAGAAAGACGAATTGTTTGTCGGCGGAGGCGGTCTGGATCTCGACATTGCCGAAGTGGAGCATGGTGCGGATAAATCCAGAAGTGTGTGCCGAGATATCTTGCACTGTGCGGATGTAGAGTTCATCCACACGTCTCTCGAAGAGACCATTCTGCTCGTTGTCTATGAGACGCTTGTCTGTGACGACGACGGTGTTCAGCATATACATAGTGATGAAGTAGAATCCTCCGAGCCAGCACATAAGTTCCCAGATACAGACGACAAACCAGAAGGCAGACAAGAGGTTCGCCTCGCTGAGTCTCTCGGTAAAGGAGGGCCAGAAGAGAGGTGGTAGGACCGCTGCGAGAGCGATGACAGCTAGAGGTGTGAGGATGACGAAGCTATGTCTACGGAGGATGAGGACGACTTTCTCGCCCTCCTGCTGACCTTCGAAGGAGTTGTGAGATTCTTGGAAGATGGAGAAGTATTTGCTAATCATTGAAATATTTGGGTGAAGTCTACGTTGTGGTAGGCGAGGAGGGTGAGACCAGAGAGGATGGCGCTCCCGAGGAAGAAGATAGCTGCGAGACGCTTGGGGTGAGTGCCGACTCCGAAGCGGATCAGATGGTAGAAGATGGTAAAGACGGCTCCACAGTAGATAAGGAAGAAGATTCCAAGAGCGATGTTACTGAAGTTTTCTAGAGAAGGCATGGGTATATTTTAACACCAATTCACTTGTCCGCCCGCTTGGATTCGAACCAAGGACCCCAGAGGTATAAGCTCTGTGCTCTAACCAACTGAGCTACGGGCGGGTGTAGTCAATATAACAAAAAACTCTGTCTCCTGCCTAACGAATCTTCTTGAGAGTTCTGCGGACACCTCTCTTGACCACGAAGACCTCACGGTGGAAGAAGGGGGCAAACCACTCTATAGAAGCGCCGAAGAACATGGCTCCAGAGAAGAAGGTGCTCTGCTGGACGATCTTCGAGGGGACATCCATACCCAAGAGTTTCTGGAAGTAGTAGGTGGTGAAGCCGAGTGAGGTAATGTTTGTACTCTGACCAGCTTGTTCTCGGAGATATTGCTCGAGGATAGCGAGAGGGCAGTTGCCATAGTAAGTCCAGAGAAGTCCGATGGAGATGAGGAGAAGCGCTTCCCAAGGACGGAAGCGTTTGTACCGGAAGCTCACTAGGAGCCCTACGACCACTGCCACTATCACCGCGACGTGTGTCACCGCTGTGACATCTGCCCAAAATGCGTAATTCATTGGTTAAATCTTATCACAAGAACTTATTCAAAATGGATTTTGTTCTCGGTAGCTTCGAGACGAGCTTGGATGAGAGGGTACTTTTTAAACATTGGATCTTGCTCCACTATCTTTTGTGCCTCGGTGCGGGCAGCTTCGACCATCTTGAGGTTCTTGATCGCTTCCATCCCGAGGTCGGAGATGCCCCACTGCTTAGTGCCAGAGAGTGCGCCCGCTCCACGTTGAGCGAGGTCGAACTCAGCGAGTTCGAAACCATTCTTCGCTGTGGTGAGTGCCTTGAGTCTCTCGAGAGTCTTCTCAGACTTGTTCTCGGAGAAGACGAAGCAGTAAGGCTGGTGTGTGCCTCGGAGTACACGACCGCGGAGTTGGTGGAGTTGTGAGAGTCCGAAGCGCTCTGCTCCCTCGATGACGATGAGAGAAGCATTCTCAACATTGACCCCCACCTCCACCACAGAGGTAGAGACGAGGATGTCTGTCTTATGATCTTTGAAATCTTGCATCACAGATTCCTTCTCCTTCGGAGACATCTTAGAATGCATGATCTCGATGCGGTATTCGGGGAAGATGTCTGCTTTCAACCTCTTCGCTTCTTCTCTGATCGACTTCGCTTGGACGGCGAGCTCCTTGTCTGGATCTGGTTCGTCGATACGAGGGCAGATGACATATAACTGTCTACCAGCCTTGAGCTCCTCCCTAATTTTCTGATAAGCGCCGGCTCTTGTCTCTGGAGAAATTATCTCGGTGATAATTCTCTTCCTCCCTACAGGCATCTCGTCGAGGAGAGTGAGGTCGAGGTCTCCGTAGAGAGTAAGAGCGAGAGTGCGGGGGATAGGGGTGGCAGTCATCGAGAGCAGATGTGGAATATATTTAGCGTCTTCTCTGCTGACAAGCTTCTGTCTCTGAGCAACTCCGAAGCGGTGTTGCTCGTCGACCACAGCGAGAGCGAGGTGTTTGAACTTCACTGACTTCTGGATCAGAGCGTGGGTGCCGATGAGGATCGAGATCTCGCCAGAGGCAACCCACTTCAGAAGTTGAGAGCGTGAGATGTCGGTCCAACTGTCAGGAGATACCTTCGATGGGAACTTACGACAACCACTACCAGTGATGAGGGCGATATTTATCGGCAGGTGTCTGAAATATTTTATAAAAGACTCGAAGTGTTGTTGGGCGAGGATCTCGGTCGGCGCCATATAGGCAGTCTGAAGTGTGCCGAAGTCTTGCCCCTTCGGACGGCTCGTCGTCACTGCGTAGGCAGTGGTGGCAGCGACAGCGGTCTTGCCTGAGCCCACATCTCCCTCTAGAAGGCGACTCATCGGGTAGCCCTTACGCATATCTTCTAGGATAGTCTCGATAGATTTCTCTTGAGCACTGGTGGCTTGGAAGGGGAAGCGAGAGACAAATTTCTCTACGTCCACGTAAGTCTTGTCGACGACGAAGCCCGCCTTCTCTCGGGCAGTATGCTTGGCGCGTTGCTTCTCAAGTTGGATGAAGAAAATCTCTTCGAAGGCGAAGCGCTTGCGCGCGATGTCGGCATGCTCCTGTTTCTGTGGAGTGTGGATATAGAGGAGAGCAGTTTTGAGAGCGGGGAGGTTGTAGGTCTTGAGAATTTTCTCTGGGATAGGATCGACTAGGGTGTCAAAGATGTCCTTCGACACAAGGATGTGCTGGAGCTTGTGGTAGATCCAGTTGGAGGTGACTCCGCGTGTCTCCGGGTAGATGGGGTAGAGAGAGTGGGCACTCTTCTGGTGGAAGAGGTCTGGAGCGGGTTCGATCTTGGGGTTCGAGAAGGAGTACTTACCATTCTTCTCAGAGACCTTGCCCTCGACGCGGACATGCGAGCCTTCCGCAATCATCTTGGCAAGGTAGGCTTGGTGGAACCAGACAATCTTGGCACTACCAGTGTCGTCCTTGATACTCGCTTCTGCCATAGGGATCTTCCTTCTGAATGCTTTCTTCGTCTTGAGCCCAGAGATGGTGCCGAAGATGACAGCGGTCTTGCCCTTCTCGAGCTTGTCTATAGTAGTGACTTCTGCACTGTCTCCGTAGTAGCGGGGGAAGTGGTAGAGGAGGTCCTCGATAGTCTCTACTCCGAGACGTTTGAGAGCCTTCTCTTGTGCGGGGAGGATACGGAAGTGGTCTGTGAGCTTGTCACTTGGGTTCATACTCCTATCTTACTTTATAAAAAGTTAAAGCCCACCCCGTGAGGGGTGGGCTGGGTTTCGGTTGCGCTCGGTTACCGCGGGAAGCGGCCGCCGAGCTTGAACTTGAGACTGGGCAAGACCTCGTTTGCGGCAGAGAGGAGATACTTCTCCAGAGCTCCGCCGGTGTCGCAGGTCGTCCTGTCGAGCTTGGCGCAGAACGCTTCCGTCCAGTCGACGTTGTCGGCGAGACCGATGTGCGTCCGAGTGCCAGTGACGGAGTAGACCTCCGCCTCATCGACCCGACTCACTTCGACTTCCGACTTGTTCGTCGGGACACGCTCCAGATCGTCCGGCTTGATACCGTAGATCTGGTCGATGTCCTTCTGGTCGATAGAGAGCGAGAGGTCCATCTGGAGCCATGCATCCGAATTGGTATGCCCGAACCAGTAGAACGTCTTGCCCTTGTAGGTGCCGGTGCCCCACGCCACAGAGCGTGAGTACGCGTAGCCGTAGTCAGACGACATCCCTTCGAAGGTGGCAAGACGATTCGCCACCCAGTTGGGGAGTCCCTTCGTGAGCACCTCGAGGCGCTCTCTCTGGAGCGCCCCACGGATGGCGTCGTTGTGCAGACGCTCTTCCGGGGTGAGCTTTCTCGCCTCCGCCAACTCGGCGCGGAAGACGATGTCCCGCGCCGAGGAGATCATCTCCTTGGTCAGGGGCATATCCTTCGCCTCGAGGCTTGCTGCCTCGAGCGTGCCGATGCCGGAGGCCGAAGCCTTCGGTGCCGAAGCACTCTGAGACGAGCAGGCGACGATCGTGAGAAGCGTGCTGATGCCGATGGTGGCAATAGACAGACGAGCCTTGGTGTTCATACGGTCCCTTCTTTTGAGAAAGAGCGGGTTAGTCACGGTTTGCATAAACCGCATACCTCCCAATCCGGAGGGTATCTTATCATATTTTTGAGTCTTTGTCAAAAAGAAGTGCCTTCCGCTTGCGCGGAAGGCACTCTGACTAGAAAGAGAAAAAGTCTCTGGCAATCTCGAGTCTCGAGTACCCGCAACCGACAAATCTGGTTGGGGTATCGAGAGTTTCTGGGAGACACTGTGATGGTCCCACCGCATCTCCCTCGAAGTTTTCATTGGCTTTGAGAAGTGGTCCGTAAGGGGAGAACGAACCCTTATTCATGGCATCGTCAATGAGCTTGGCAAAGGCTTCTACCTCGGCGCGACTCTTGGCGTACATGGGAGTGTTTCTTCGCCCTGGCCACTTGGTGTCGTCGAAGGCGAACTGCATTGTCGGGATGAAGAGATACCTGCGCCCTGTCCGGCCTTCGAACCGTCTGATGATATCGAGGACGCGGATGTAGGCGGTGATATAGAGACTCTTCATCCTGTTGTAGTCCACGACTCCAGCTCGCTTCTCTTCCTCGGTCGCGACAGGGTAGAGTGCGTACTCCATGAACCCGTCGAGTGCTTGGAAGCTCTGCGAACTCTCGAAGTCCGTCGGCAAGTAGAGGGAGTTGATGGAGCCGATAAAGGCGATAGGCCAGCGAGCCTTCGCCTCCTCGAGGAGCGCTCCAAATGGTCCAGACATGTTTGCCACAGACCAGATGTAGATGAGCGCCTTGCCACCACGCGTCAGGTATCGACTCTGGTTCGGGAGGATGATCTCTCTCACGATCCACTCGATATCTTCTCGGAAGACCTGCTGGTTCCTTGGGTCGTTCATATCCTTCGGCACACCGTTGTCGTCGGGAGGAAAGAATCTCGTCCCGTTGGCGTTCTCGTAGGCGACGATGAAGGGTCTGTTGGCAAACTCCTCGCTCTTCAGAAATCCAGAGGCGAGAAGCTGGTTGTGGTCAGAGGACGTTGGGTTGGGGTTGTACTGGATGACATCTACTCCGGACCCGTATCTCCTGACCGTGCGTACGAGCTCGAGCATCTGCTCCGGACTCTGATACTTGCCGGGCTCGTGCAGGCTCGGGAGCGGGTGCACTGTCGAGCGCTCTGGCAAGTATGGCCAGAGGTAGTGCTTCGCCCACCAGCCTCTCACGGTGCTGATCTCGACCCCAGTGATCGTCCGAGGGATCTCCTGTGCCTGTGCTCCCTGCGGAGACAGCCACATAGCCAACAACACGGCGAGCAGTACTATCCGTATCATCTTCATGAGCGTGACTCCTGTGAAGAATGGGTGAACTTTCTAGATTTATGCTAGCACAAAACGAAACCCGCCTTTCCTAAGGGCGGGGTGATATTTGCTTACATGACTTGAGTTCTGCCACCATCTTCTTGTGGACAGAGTTGGGTACCCCGACAATCCTTCTGTGGTATCTGGTCACAGATTCGAACTTCGTGGGGATCCATTCGCCCTCACGGTACACTTGGTCGAGGGCAATATCGAGAGAGAAAATTTTCATGATGAAGATGAACCACCCTATGGCGATATTTTGCGTCTGGGCGAGCTTGCCTACGAGTCTCATCGAGTCGTCCTTGATGAAACTCTCATCATCTGGATCTTGCAAGTTCTCGATCACGCGAAGAGCGTGTTCGTTGCCATTGGCTACGTAACCTAGGACATCGAGGTCGAGCTTCTGTTCGGACTCGCGATCCTTCTTGCTCCGAGGGACACTGATCTCTCTGCCGAACTGGTCAAACTCGATTTCCTGTACATCGAAGTTGCAGGTCTGAGCCTTCTTCGCTGCCCAGACCATGAAGCTCTTACGCACATTTTCGTCGATGCTTTGAGCGTGAGAGACCTCAACACTCAAGAGTGCTACTAGAAAAGCGATAATCCTCAGCATCTCTGAATCTCCACTGGGTAGGGGAACTTTCTACCCACTACTATATATGAGTGGGGGAGATTTTTCTCAAACTAAGTTTCTATCTCGAAAACCTTCCTCTTCGACGTAGCTCCGGAGATGAGTCGCACTTGAGTGCGAGAGACTTCGAAGTACTCGGCGAGAAGTCTTGTGATCGCTTCGTTGGCACGACCTTCTACCGGACGTTCTTTCGTCGACACTATATACCACTCTTCTGTATCTGGGTCTGTTATCAGTTTGAGCGGGGGAGGGGTGACCTTGTCTTCCTTCTGACCAGTCTTAGCTTTGATGAAAACTTTCATAGATTGAATTATACGGTAACTGTATTTGAAAATGTGAAAGGCGCATTTCCCGAAGGAAATGCGCCAGTGGTGCACGAAGGATCTAGTTGACAGTTCCCACGACAACGATCTCGATTTCATCGAGGTCGTCGCCGTAGTGGTCGCCGTGGTTGACGCTTGCGAGGATCGATTTGATTTCCTGCTCGGTTGTTATCTCCGTAGTTAGGACGATGATGTCATCCCGATCACGAACTGGAAAGCAGATTGACCCGATCGCACCTTCCTGCCGCTCAATCGAAACGAAGCGGAACTGCGCGCCCTCGGTCCACGCTTCGATGTGCACGATCTTTCTGGTGCCATCGATTGGCATGTAAGCCCTGTAGCGGTACTTGACCTCATGTGCCATTCGGCACCTCCTATGAATATTTTAGCACAGGTAGCTTGACTTGTCAAGCAATCTGTGCTAAGCTTGGAACAGTTAGTAATTACAACCTGTTGGGCTATCAGGGTTGTAATCAGTCGTTCATCCTTTGCCCTAACCAAAAGCGGATGACTTCTTGAATATGTTGTTCCAACAACTTTTCAAGGAGAAGGCTATGAGACTGTTGCGCTGGATCGTTCGGAAAATTGCACTCGCGTACTTCAACAGACAGCTGGATAGGAAGAACCCGCAAGGCTTCTCTAGCATCCAAGGTCCCTGGGATACTGGGTCAGACTCAGTAAGCCGCGGAATCACGGATGCAACATGGGAAGTGCAAGACAGACTCGTTTCGGAGTTCGGTTACCACAAGTGTCCATCGTGCGAGTGGGCAACCGAGCAACCGGGCGAACATCTGACAGTCGGTTCCTGGTGCCTAGAGCAGCTCCAAGCTCGTTCCCTGAAGTTCTACTTCCTGGAAAAGAGATTGGAAAAGCCCGGACACTTCGACCAGCTCGGCATTGTGGTCGCTGAGTCAGTCGAACACGCAGCTCACAAGCTTCGTGTAGGGATCGTTAGCGTGACACGACCACCAGTCTCAGCGGTAGTATTCGTTGAACTGGAGAACAACTATTGTCTTTCAGGAGTTGAAGAGATAACCTCTCTTCCGTTTCCGGAAAGCGAATAGGAACAAGGGCCCGCCTAGCGCAAGCGAAGCGGGTCTTTTACTTATCTAACAAGAATCTGATCTATAGCAGAAACACTTTGGCGTAAGCGCTCCTCGGGATTGCCAGATACGATGACAAAACGTCTATGCGTTTCTTCTAATTTTTTTATAAATCTATCGTGCATTTTGTCTCTCACGTGCTCACCATCTCTTGTACCGTCTTGTACGAAAGGGATTTCGTTTCCAGTAACTATATAAAGATCATAAGTTCTCTGGGATGCAACAAGTTCAACGTCGTCTGACTTATTATTCATATACCTTTCGTGCCAGACACTTGTTGCAAATGCATCTGTATCACAAATGACCAAACCGTTTGATGATTCAGCAAGCTTATCTTCGATTTCTCCTTGAGCTTTTGCGATGGTGTTAAATTCTTCACTTCTCCACTCAGATCCCTTACCCGCAAAGAGCTTTCCTTCAGAGTACATCCTGCCGTATTCAGGCACCCAAACCGTTTTATAGTGTTTTGCCAAATCACGAGCAAGAGTGGTCGTGCCAGTAGATTCTGCTCCCAATATACAAACACGTCGAGCAAAGTACGCTCTTACACAGGGTTCAAGAAATTCTGCTGCAGAAATAGGATCCTTCCTTACAATAGTTGCAGAAATGGGGATAAAAGTACGAGCTCTATCAACTAAGACATGAGTAGTGCCCATGAACGAGGCATACGGGTCGCCGTAAGCTTCCGAGGTAAAGACGGCATCCGGTGTATAACCCAATATATCAATGGTAAATTTTGCCCAACCTTCTGAGTCGTCGTCAGCCAGCTTGTTATCTTCAACCACTTTTATATGAACATCAGGGTGAGTCTTCTTAAGCCATTCGGCTCTTAGGAACCCAGAGATGGTTTCGCTTCTTTTCCAACAGAGAATAACCGTAAGCTCGTCACACTGAGCTTTTGCCGTGTCAATAAGATACTTATGTCCTCGGTGTGGCGGATAAAATTTACCTATAACCAGTCCTTTTTTGAACTTAAAGGTTTTCATTATCGCTTATAAGATTTGAATTCCTTATTCCAATCTATCAATCCCTTCGTTGCGATGATTAAGAAGAGTACATATTCCATAGAAATAAACTTTACCCCCTTAGCCCAGTACAACCAGATACCTATGATGTCTACGATAATCCATAGAATCCAAGATTCAACTTTCTTACGAGCAAGTAGCCATTGAGCCACAAAACTCATGGAAGTGGTAAAGGCGTCCAAGAAGGGGAATGAGGCTGGTTCTTGAAAATATTTTGGAAACCAATTATCAAGATTGGTAGCCAAATATGTAAAAAATAGTGTCCCAAGTCCAACTATAACTAGGTAAATTAAATTGGTTTTTAGCGTATTTGTCCCAATTTTTAGTTGGTTCTGTGAATCGGTGTTTTCTTTATTTTTTGGACGGAGCCACAACCACCAACCTACAAATCCAGTGATAAGGAAATAAATTTGTTCAAACAGATCAGAATATAGTCCTATCTGATAAAACAGAAACATATAAAGGAGTGTTCCAATAATCCCGATTGGCCAAGAGAGTATCTTCGCCCTCGCAGTAAGCCAGACACACCAGATAGTGAACAGAGTTCCGAAGAACTCTATGTAACTCATCGGGTATTCAAGAGCGGTAAAGAATACTGTATTTATGTCTAGAAAGTGTTCTATTTGAGTAATAATTAATTCCATATTATTTTTATAATTTATATAGTGTATATAATACACCCATTGATTATTTTGTCAAAAGTAACGAAGTCCGATTTCCAATTTTGGCGGTGATCTCGGGTTAAGTGCCCCACCAGCGAGACCTTGTAAGGGTATTCTAGCTTATTTACGAGTCGCTCGCCGAGGTACTCGGGTCGGGGTCTCCATTTCCAAAATGAGACAGATGAGCCACCCCCTATGCTTCAGACTCTGCTCGCTTCATTTGCTCCATTGACTTCATTTACTATCCACAGTGTAATTTGACTTTCCCTCTTAGTGCTCTAAAATAGAGTGCAAGAGTTTATAGGCAAGAAATAGGCGAACGCAAGGACCCCTTATTAGGTTCTTTTATTTTGCCAAAATGATTACTAAAGCCAGTGACCTTCAGGTCACCTACGTGCCTATTACTAGTCTTAAGCTTGCTGAGTACAACCCCCGCAAGCACTCTCAAGAGCAGGCGGATCAGCTCAAGGAGTCTCTTAAGCGTTTCGGGTTCGTCGATCCTGTTATCGCGAATTCCTTTCCTGAGCGGATGAACGTCTGCATCGGAGGACACTTTCGTCTCTTAATGGCTAAAGAACTTGGCTATGAGACTGTGCCTGTTGTTTATGTAAACATTCAAGATATTGAAAAGGAGAAAGAATTGAATGTGCGCCTGAATAAAAATACGGGCGAATTCGATCTAGAACTCTTAGCTGAATTCGATGAAGCGTTCTTGAAAGATGTTGGATTTACCAGCGAAGAGATGGATGACATCTTCCCAACCGAAGATAATCCAGAAGTGTTTGATCTCGAAGCTGAATTAGCAAAACTCGATATCAAGACCGTGTCAGTAAAAGAGGGCGATATATACGAGATGAACGGCTCGCGCCTCATGTGCGGTAACAGTATGGAAGAAGCAGATGTTCTGAAACTCATGGGCGGAGAGAAGGCGGACTTGTGCCTCACGGACCCACCGTACTTGCTCGACTATCTCAAGGGCAAAAAGAAAAATAAGTCCACAGAAGGATTCGGCTACAAACGAGATCGCCACTATCTCGGCACCGAAGAACTTCCGGATGACTTTACCGAAAGATGGATGGCTAACATTGCCAAGGTAGCCAAGGAATCGTTCGCCATCATCGTGTATGAGAATTGGAAGAACATTCGCACCATTTGGGGCGAGATGGAGAAGTACTGGAAAGTACGGAACATGATTGTTTGGCATCTGCCCAATAGAGTGCAGGGATTCTCTGCCAAGGGCAGGTTCTTCAACAAGCATGACATCGCGATGGTCGGCTCAACGGAAGACGTGGTAGTTGAAAATGAGGATGAAGGAGAACTTCTCGAGAACGATTACGAAACTGCATTGTATGCGGTGGCTGGAAAGCCCCACTGGGAATCCTACGAGAAAGGTAAGAAGATTTGTCCAACCGACTTCATTGAATTCAAAGCGGCAGATGAGAAATCTTCAGGACAAGGCATCATCTTTGGCACGAAGCCCACGGAAATTCTCATTCCGTACATCAAGGTACTTACCAAGCGTGGAGATTTGGTCGTGGAACCTTTCGGAGGAAGTGGATCGAGCTTGATCGCCTCAATCAAGATGCAAAGACGCTGTTACTTGATGGAGAAAAGTCCGGTGTATGCGGAAGTGATACTCAGGCGTTGGGAGATCCAAGAGGGCAAGAGACCAGCCAAGGTCAATGATTGATAAGGAGACCAAAAAGAAGTTCCTTGAGGAGCTTGAGAAGGACGGTATCCCGTACAGCGCCTGCCGGAGAAGTGGATTAAGCAAAGCCACTCTCTATAGAATTCTAAAAACAGACCCTGACTTCAAGAAAAGATTCAAAGAATCTAAAAGGATCGGCCTAGAGAACACGAACGACATGACCCAGTTTGCCCTTAACCAGCTCATCAGGGAGAAAAACCTCGGAGCCATTAAGTGGGCTCAGAAACATTGTGATCCGAGATTCAAATCGAGAACAAAAAAGGTCATCATCGAGCATTCGAACATCGGCAAGATCGACATGCAGAAAGCGACTATGGAAGAGTGGGCTAAGCATAGAGAAGACACTCATAGGCTGGCTGATAATTTACAGAAAGTCTTGGAGCTAGGAGAAAATGATGATAGTGAAGATACCGATGAGTCTAGTGAATAAGCTCAAATGCAGACCACCCCGACTCTCCAGCATGAGGACCAGATAGGACTCTCACTTGATCCATCGTGAAGGAACTGTCTATGACGAGGACTTTGGTACCGGCATCCAGATCAATTGCGCTCCCATCGAGAAGCATGGAATTCACTCCATAGTTATCTTTGGCTCTGACTGAAGAGAAGAACTTGTCGATATCTCCTTTCTCTCGACCTAATACAATCTCTTCTGAGAGAACAATAGTATCGCCCACTTTATGCCTCGTATCAGTGGTCTCTTTTACACTGGACGTTGCGACTGGACTTGATTGTGGCACTGGTGTTGGAGAACTACTTGCGCCTAGGACAATACTTAACAGGAAAATAAATACAGAAGTCTTTGGGTGTGATTTCACCCAATCAATTACTTTTTTCATTTTTTCTCTAGCGGGTTTTTAATTTGGGGAGTAGAACAAAAGACTCCCCGCCATCGCGACCTGACCTTTCGGCCAAGCCCATACAGGTTTCCCCATATGACCCGCTAGAGTGACTCTGACGAGGAGTCTTTTATTCTCTAGCGGGATTTTTGACCATACCTTGGGGTTTCCAAGGGTTAGGCCTCCTTATTCAATTGTTCTGCCTACTAATAATACCCCATCTGGGGGCCTAGAGGCATCCTAGCTTAATCCAAGGGCCTTGCGAAGCGAGGGTTACCAACAGGGTCTATTCGATGATATTTTTGAGATCCCAGAAGATTCGTCCGATTTTTGAGATAAGTTCATTTATCAAGTCCTTAACAGCTTTTTTCATCTCATCTTTTTTATAGATAGTTTCTAAAGGTCCCCTGATTTGATTGCTCGCATCGAAATATAACCGATGAGTCGGATTTATATCTCCGTTTAACAGTAGAAGAGCTTTAATAATTTCAAGCGTTTTTTCAGGATTAACTTCAGCAAGCTTATCGATTCGCCTGAATAGACCATAATCCCAATCAATCTGACCATTCGACTTTTGTAAGCTAAGAGCAACTCTTTCAACGATTATTTTATCAGGAATTATTTCTTTATCTTGATTGATCCAGAATCCAAAACCTGAGAACGCTTTCGGTTCAATTTTAATATTTACTGAAAGCATCCAATCCCAGAAATCAATCAATTTCTGCTTACTGACCTTATTATCTTCAAACCACTTATCACCCGCTGTATCACGGGTCAAGAAATGTCTACCTAAGAAAGATGTAAATTCGTAATGCCGAGTTTCATTTGGTGTATTCCAAAATAGATCAAACAAAGGTTCTCCTGGCACTAAGTCGAAATGGGCATACGCAAGAGCTAGATGCCCAGCGAGCGTCTCATCTAGACCTTTCAGATACTTTCTATCAGGGTAAGTACTACTATCAACTGTTATGGCATAAGAGTAGTAATCTTTGAGCTCTTCGTATAATTCTTTATAAAGATTATTCGCAAGGTATCCTTCCCAAGTTGCAAAGTAGATTTTTTCCTGACCTGAAACTCCCTTAGGAAATATTTTTGACATCAATCCCTGGATAAAGGATTTGTCACGGAAGTAGAAAGTCGCAAGATAGTATCCAATAACGAAGCGCACAGCATTGGAAGTATCATTATCTAATATCCAAATCAGGATACTTTTTATGTCATCAGCAAGACCACTTCCATCATTTCCGGTAAATTGAACGAAGCATTCATAAGCTCTTCCTCTTACTGAGTTAATGGCTACGTGGAATGGCTCGCCAGCCTCCCTCTCGTCATCTTCTGCATCTGGGCTACTTTTAATAGTGAGAAGATACTGGATTATTCCAAGCATTTTTTTCCTATTATTTTTAAATGTTTCAGAATCTTTAACTACTCGTAGAATACTGACGAGGATATCAGCAATAACCTTATGCACAGTTATCCAGTCAGCTAAATATGAACGTTCTTCAGATTTACTAAATTCCTGAGATTCACCTGATTTCTTAATGAGATCAAAGAAATTTATTAGGGCTTCAATCTGATCTTCAGTTAAAGGTTGGTCGGCACGAAGTGAGTCTTCGACCTGTCTGAGCATTTCATATATATATCCAGGAGCTATATCCTCGCGATCAAAGAATTCATTTAAATGTTGGAAGTAATCAACTGGACGAGTTTTGAAATCTTCCTTAAGAGCATTACCTAACCCCTCAGCCCCCCGAGGGCTGAGAAAATCGTCGCCCTTATATTGGTCTTTTAAAATCTTAGGAGACCAATCCGTTTTTAAATGCTCGATTATTTCTCCGATAGAAAACTCGGCTGGATTAATTGGAGATATATGAGAAACCATTCCGCTTCGAATCTTCCCAACATCAGGATGAGGGGGCTCTATCTCATCCGGCATCTTTCCAAAAAACTTCTCAGCCAAGATTATCTCTTCTGGTGTCAGCTTCTTCTTAAGATAGGTCAATATTTTAAGCCCGTCTCTTTTTCGCCATCCCTCTTTATCTTTGTTCTCCAGTTCTTTGCTGAAGTATTTAAGCACCTCTGCAATATATTCTCGCTTATCTTCTTCACTCAAAGCGTCAAAACTGGTGAGCAGAGCTTTATGGTATTCAGCACCATTTTCTATCTCAAAATACCTTTCTCCGACTTTAAATAATCTAAATAGAAGTTCCTTTATCTCACTCATAAATAAATGCGGACAACGAGTGACTGTATAAAGTCTTAGCTTATACAACGTTCGACTATCTGGAAGTGGTGCGATTAGTGACTCATAAAGTTTTCGAGATTGATCTTCATTTCCACAACTAGTAGTAAACAGATCCTCAATCAGTTTTTTTGCTACCGTGACAAGATTCTGTATATCCTCTCTTAGATGTGATCTTTTATGCGAATCTGGTTCGAGAGAAAAGATGTCGATTTCAAGAAGGTAGAATGGTTCATCTTCTTCAAAGATACTTTCTTCCTTTTCCTTACCTAGTTTTACAACACTAGACAAGACTTCCAGTACAGCCTTAAGTGTCTCCTCTTTTTTATTGTTCTGAGAATCAAGCAATGCTTCAAATATCCCAGTTTCTGTAATATCACGTAAATAGAAAAGCTTATCAGAAATAAAGATATTCCCGAGTTGCGAAAGTTCCTCATCTGTTCTTAGAGCAAGGGTTACTTTTGCGAATTCAATGAGAGCTTCAAAATCTTTTGCCTCATAAAGCTTCTCAACAATTCGCTTATATTCATATCCTGACTTTCCATACCGAGACATTAGACCATTCCAATTCTCTTTCAAGACTTTAGGTATAAGTCCTTTAATCTGGTCTGCAGGTAATGTACCCATGATCCAGAAAAACCTATCAATAACCTCAGGATTGAAAGTTTCTTCTGATACTGGCACAGACTCGATAATCTTTGCCACTAGCTTTGGCTCTTTTTCAGCCATTCTCAATAAATAATCGAGTTCTGGCAAGCGGTAAGAATACTGGTTTGGATTTTCTGATTTCTTTTTTAACTCTTCCAACATTCCATTAGTCCACAACCATTCAAGCCAAGTCTCATCTGCTTTTGAAAAGAAATATTGGCGTGAGTCAGGGTTCAAACTTAAAAGCTCCTTAATCTTTCTCACATCGCGCCTTGAATTATTGGTAGGATTCATATAGTTATTTCTGGACTAACTACGGCTTCAGCCGTAGGAGCTTCAACTGCGAATATAGCATCGATTTCTTTATGAATATCAAGCTGTCTAGCCAATACATCACGCATTACTTTTTCGAAGTCAGACAATAGGTTTTCGAAATCGAGAGGTGTAAAAGCAGGAAAATCTACACTACTCTTTTTGGCATTTCCATGGTGTGTGAGCCCGTTGAGCAGACCATAGATTCTTCCCATGTCATTCAAAAATGTATCATTTGCTCTAGCCGAGCCATATTTTTCAAGCGCTTCTTTTTTATCTGTTGCCACCGTATCAACCTCTCTGCTATAAAACGGATAGAGTATTTCGCGTAATGAATTCGCAGCCTGAGAAACCCAGTCTGGGTTTGCTCTCACTTGAGATTGAGAAGCGAATACCGCTCCCTTAAACATATCGGACGGTTTCGTTCTGAGACCATGGAGCGTATGAAGATCGTCCAACCTCGCACAAAGGTCTTCCTGTGTTGGAGTCAAGGAAGGGGGTGGAAGATCTAATCCTCCGACCTGTTGAGGTTGTGATTCATGTTCCATGAAATATTGGGTTGAGGCAATTATAGAACTTACAGAGATAAATGGAACATTGATGTCAAAATCTTACCAACTTCTTACCTACTTGGGACGCTCTGGACTCCTGGGGAGGGTTCTGTCATTCATTAGGTTATGAGCAATAAGACAATAGCGCCTCTAGGGCAGGAGGTGAAAATAACAAGCCCCATAAGGGTTCGGTACTGCCTGTACGCTAGGAAAAGTAGCGAGTCCGAGGAGAGACAAGTATTGAGTATTGATAGCCAAATTAAGGAGATGTTGGAGCTTGCGGAGCGTGAAGGACTGGAAATCGTCACTATGAAGCGAGAGTCGCACTCGGCTAAGGAGACAGGACAGAGACCAATCTTTAACGAGATCATAGAGGAGATAAATGGGGGTAAGTTCAATGGCATACTCACCTGGGCACCAGATCGTATCTCAAGAAATGCCGGGGACTTAGGAAAAGTGGTAGACCTCATGGATGCAGGTAAACTTCATGAGATACGAACTTTCGGTCAACGATTCACCAATAGCCCAAGCGAAAAGTTTCTCCTCATGATTCTTGGCTCACAAGCGAAACTCGAAAACGATAACCGAGGAGTAAATGTGAAGCGTGGGTTGCGTACCAGAGCTGAGATGGGACTATGGGCAGGCCTCGCCCCTCTCGGCTATCTCAATCAGTACATGATGGATAAGAAGTGTCAGGTCACTGTAGATCCGATAAGAGCACCAATCATCAAGCAAATGTTTGAGAAAGTGGCATATGAAAAATGGAGTGGCAGAAAACTTTATAACTGGCTCAGGTTCGATCTGAACTTTCATACCCGAGGAAACAAGCCCATGACCTTGAGTAGCGTCTACCGAACGCTAGACAATCCATTTTATTATGGAGTCTTTGAACGGCCACTCGGGAGTGGCAACTGGTACACCGGTAAACACACCCCTCTTATAACCAAGGAATTATTCGATGAGGCACAGGCGCAACTAACCAGAGATAAGATAGTGCGAGAAACAAAGGAGTTTGCCTTCACAAAATTATTTACCTGCGGATATTGTGGCTCTGGAATCTCTGCTGAAGAGAAATGGAAGCAACTCAAAGGTGGCGGAGCGAACAGGTACATTTACTACTCCTGCTCACGGGCAAGAGACAGGAACTGCAAGAACCAATACATTCGAGAAGAGGATCTCATTACCGAGCTTCTGAAAATCCTAGATAAAGTGAACCTTAACGAGTTGGGAATGAGACAAAGGCTTGAGGATGAGATCGCAAGATTCAATATATTCCAACGGTCAGTACTTGGCACTACGAACAAAATTAAAAACAACAAGGAAACCGATATCCGCAACTACGCCAAATATATTCTAAAGGAAGGGACTACTGTCGAGAAACGGGAATTACTGGCAAATCTTAGATCGAGAATAATCTACAAAGATAAAACACTTACGCTAATTGAGGGATAGTATGGGATCTTGCACTATACCCCCTAGGGGTATATAATGGACACATATGAAATACATGGACAATAAAAACAAGGTAAAAGTCATTCGCCGGCTCAAACTTCTTGAAGGGCAGGTACGTGGTCTTCAAAAAATGGTCGAGAATGATACTTACTGTATCGACGTGATCACCCAAACATCGGCGGTAAAGCAGGGTTTATCTAATGTTGAGGATTTACTTCTTGAAAACCATTTGGATCATTGCGTTCATCACCAGATGCAAAGCGGACAGACCGCCAAAGCAAAAGCAGAGATTATCAAGGTGTATAAACTCAAGAGAAAATAATATGCATACACAAACTTACAAAGTAAAAGGCATGCACTGCGCTTCATGTTCCTCGACGATCGAGAAGACCTTCAAGAAAGTTGAAGGTGTGCAGTCTGCGGAAGTGAACTATGGCACGGAAAAAGCCAAAGTTTCTTTTGATCCGTCAAAGACGAACCCCCACGATCTCTCCAAGCACATCGAGCCGCTCGGCTATTCGTTGGAAGTTCCTTCCACTGCCGAGGAGATGGGAATGTCAGAGAGCGAACATGCGGCGCATTTGGGTCTTAATCAATCAAAGAAGGAGAAGCTTGCCGAGGTTGCGGATATGCGAACCAAAGTGCTTTCAGCTATTCCTCTTGCGATTTTTGCGGCCATTATCATGGGCTGGGATATTCTTGCCGAGTACGGCGTTGTCTCTGCGATGAGCTATACGCTCAAGGAGTTCATCCATCATTTGCTCCCTATTCTTGCGACCTATATTCTTTTTGTTGTCGGCAAGCCATATCTACTTGGTTTCTATAGATTCCTCCGATACGGCAAGGCAAACATGGATACGCTGATCGGTATTGGAACGGTTGCCGCCTTTTTATACAGCTTTGCAGTTACGGCTTTTGAGGAAACACTCCGGCCTTTCATAAATGTTGAGTACCAATACTACGACGTGACCATCGTGGTCATTACTTTTATTGCGCTTGGAAAATATCTCGAAGCGCGGTCAAAAATAAAGACAGGCGACGCCATAGAAAAATTGCTTAATCTACAGGCCAAAACCGCTTTGGTGATCCGTGATGGTAAAGAGATGGAGATTTCCGTGAATGACGTAAAGCATGGCGATCTGATTATCGTAAAGCCTGGCGCAAAGATTCCTGTGGACGGTGTGATAACTGACGGCAGTTCTTTTGTCGATGAATCTATGGTCACAGGAGAGCCGATGCCGGCACAGAAAAAGATCGGAGACAATGTGGTGTCTGGGACAATCAATACAAGTGGCTCGTTTACATTCAAAGCAACAAAGGTTGGATCGGAAACATTGCTTGCCCAGATCATTAAGATGGTCGAGGATGCCCAAGGAAGTAAGGCTCCGATACAAGCACTCGCGGATAAAATTTCGTCAGTCTTTGTTCCTATTGTTTTGGTGATCGCCTTTCTCTCTCTTGGTGCATGGCTCATTGTTGGATCGCAATATTTAGGCTTCTCTCAGGCTTTGTCATTCGGTCTCGTTTCGTTCGTGGGCATTCTCGTTATTGCCTGTCCATGCGCTCTTGGTCTTGCCACACCGACGGCGATTATCGTTGGTGTCGGCAAAGGGGCAAAAGAAGGTATTCTTATCAAAGATGCGGCCACGCTTGAAAAGCTCCACAAGGTAAATACTGTTGTGGTTGATAAAACCGGAACGATCACCATCGGAAAACCGACCCTTGTTGATATACAAAATCTCTCAAATCTAAAAGACGGTGAACTGGTATCAATTTTAGCGTCACTTGAGAAGAAGTCAGAACATCCAATCGCTCATGCGATCGTGAACTACGCACAGGAGAAAAATATTCCCATGTCCGATGTTTTAAACTTTGAGAGCATACAAGGCAAGGGGCTCAAGGGAACAATCAAAGACATGGAATATTTTGTGGGCAATGCCAAACTTATAAGCGATCTCAACGTTTTTTTTGATACAGCAAAACTTAACGAGTTTACATCTCAAGGCAAAACACCTGTTATCGTTGCCACAAATGAAAAAGTTCTCGGTTTTGTCATGGTGGCAGATGAGATAAAAGCTGAATCGGTTGAGGCGATAAAAAATCTGCATAAGCTAGGAATCAAAGTGGTTATGCTTACTGGTGATGATGAAAAAGCCGCCAAGTACATTGGATCCCTTGTGGGTATTGATGACGTCGTCGCCCATGTACTGCCACAAGATAAGCTTGAGAAGATTAAAGAGCTTCAGTCGCAAGGTCGAATGGTTGCCATGGCCGGCGATGGTGTCAATGATGCCCCTGCACTTGCTCAGGCGGACGTAGGTATCGCTATGGGAACTGGGACTGATGTAGCAATCGAGTCGGCTGGTATCACGCTTCTTGGCGGAGATATTTCAAAGCTCGTAAAGGCTATCAAGCTCTCGAAAATGACTATGCGAGGGATCAAGCAGAATCTATTCTGGGCTTTCATCTATAACATCGTGGGTATTCCTCTCGCGGCCGGAGTTTTGTATCCGGTCTTTGGGTGGCTTCTCAATCCCGTATTTGCTGGTTTTGCCATGGCCATGTCGAGTGTGTCAGTGGTCTCAAACTCGCTTCGAATTAAAGCTAGAAAACTGTAGCTATTATTATGAAAAAACTTATAAAAATTTTAACTGTATTATTCGCAACTCACACCTTAGAGGAGGAGGTAACTTCATTTTGGAAAACTGATTGGTCAGTCCAAGTAGCATCAAAAGCTTTGTCGCTTGACCCTGCTATTTTCTACTGGCTCACACAGACTATACTCTATGTTTTTCTGCTCACTCTTATTTTCCTGCCACTTAAGAAAGCTGGCCGCTTTCTATATCCCATTGTTGGCGTCCTGCTCGTGCTGGAATTCCAGCATCTTTGGGTTGCTATCAGTGCAGGAATGTATACTTCAGGTGTATACACAGGTACATTACTAGCGTTGTTCAGCATTTATTTTTGGGGTGTATACACAAGGTTAAATTATAAGAAATAATTAATAAAACTATGAACAACGCAGAAAATAATAAAATCTTATACGGTATCGGCGGAATTGTGATAGGTCTTATTCTTGCCGGAGTATTTTATCCGATGATGCGGTATGGCAGTTTTGGAATGATGAACTGGAGAAATAATTCAGCGTCAAACCAAAGAATAAATGGAAATACTCAAATTACTAGCACAATTGATAAGCACTTCATCGAGCAAATGATCCCTCACCACGAAGGTGCAATAGCCATGGCAAATCTTGCACTCCAAAAAGCTAAGCATCCGGAGACCAAGACTTTAGCCACAGCAATCATAGTGGCTCAAACAGCAGAAATTAAAAGCATGAAAGGATGGTATCAGAGTTGGTCTGGAACTAGTGTGCCAAAAGTAAGTACTGGCATGATGGGCGGTGGAATGATGTCACAGAGCGGAATGCACATGGGCGGACAGGAAGACATGACCGCACTAGAAAACGCAACTGATTTCGATAAGGCCTTTATCGAAAAGATGATCCCACATCATCAGTTGGCGATTATGATGGCGAATATGCTCCAGTCAGGAACCAATCGACCAGAAATGCAACAGCTCGCAAAGAATATTATCTCCTCACAGTCAGAGGAAATACAGCAAATGCAAAGTTGGTATGTACAGTGGTACAAATAAATCCGTATGAACACAAAAACCTACACATTCCACGTTTCTGGCACTCACTGTGCTTCATGTAAAATCTTCATTGAAGATACTCTCAATGAGCAAATTGGTATTCAGCAAGCACAAGTTGATTTGAAGCACGAAACCGTCTCGGTCGAAACTACTCTAGACGAGAGTCAGCACAAACTCGCGGAAATATTGACTGAGAAGATACAGCACAATGGTTATTCTCTTTCTGTTGAGAAAAAAGCCAAAGAGAAAATAGATGATGGCGTCATTTGGAAAGCTATACCGATCGGCCTGGCGTTTCTCATCGTATTCTTCCTCTTGCAAAAATCAGGAATTTTAAATCTCGGAATTGGCGGCCAAACGACTCCGGTAACAAGTTTTATTATCGGCCTCATCGCTTCGGTTTCAAGCTGTCTCGCCATTGTCGGTGGATTAGTCTTGTCCCTTTCGGCACAAGTATCACAGGACAATGTCAGCGATACCAAAACGTTTACTCTCTTTCACATAGGAAGACTGGTTAGTTTTGCGGTATTAGGAGGCGTTCTCGGAGCTGTTGGCAGTGCTATCGGCATCAACTTTACTTTCACGGCGATCTTAGGAATTCTGGCTTCCGTAGTGATGTTGCTTCTCGGCTTAAATTTGGTAGGGGTGTTTGCAAAAAACAAAGTTGCTCTGCCGTCAGGAATCTTTAATTTCTTCCGGAGAATAGAACACAAAACTTTTACCCCCCTTATTCTTGGTTTTGCTACATTTTTCTTGCCGTGCGGTTTTACACAATCGATGCAAGTCTCAGCACTAAGTAGTGGGTCTTTCATGTCGGGGCTTCTGATCATGCTTGCGTTCGCTCTCGGAACACTGCCGGTGCTTGTACTTCTTTCATTCGGATCAGCCTCATTTGCGCATGGAAGGCACGCCCCTTTATTCTTTAAATCAGCAGGGGTAATTGTAATGGGTCTTGGATTGTTTTCGCTTCTCGCCGGGCTAGCAGGGCTAGGGATTATTAGTCCGCTATTTAACATATAATTATTCTATGAATAAGACTGTCTACATAATCATCACCGTAGCCCTTGTCATAAGTGTCGCTATCATATTTCTCGGCAATTCAAAAAGCACTGAGACGGGTGGATTGGTACAGAATGTTGAAATAAAAGACGGCATTCAGTACATCACTGTGAATGCGAAGGGCGGATATTCGCCAAAGGTATCTACTGCACAGGCCGGTATCCCAACAAAACTCATCGTCAAAACAAATGGTACTTATGATTGTTCAGCATCACTTGTAATCCGTTCGGTTGGCTTTCAGAAAATCCTAGCCCAGACAGGAGAAGAAGTTATTGATTTAGGCACACCCAAAGCTGGGCAACCAATTCAAGGGCTTTGTGGTATGGGGATGTACAACTTCTCTATAAATTTTAATTAAGTAAATAATTAGCCACTTACGCCTTATATGAGGCACTCGGGTCACTCCGATACTTAGTTCTCTTGGCGGAGACGCAGGGATTCGAACCCTGGAGAGCTTTTAGACCCTACCTCGTTAGCAGTGAGGCGCTTTCGACCACTCAGCCACGTCTCCAATGGAGTGTAATTTAGCATATTTTAGAAGACAAAGCTCCGACACTTGTCGCCGTGGGGCGGGGGAAGTGTCGGAGCGGTGGTCAGCGTCGTTGTCGGAAGACGGCGACGTGGTAGTGGGGAGGGAAGCTCTCCGGATAGAAGTCGAGGGTATGCCCCTTTTTCCTCTGATTCAAAGAATCCAGAAACCAGCCGATACACCCATCCTTTTTCGGCGGGACTCGTAGATCGACTGCCATCCCTGTCGGATGTACGGATACAGGTGAAGCGTTCCATGGCTGTTCCTCGATAGGGCGGACAGCACTTGTTACAACAAGCTGAGCCCCACAGACATTTCTGTAAGAGCGAGCGAATTCCTCGGTCCACTCTTTCGTCTCCGGCAGGACGTATGGGTAGGAGACTTCGAAGAGTCTGTAGTTCTCATTGCCCAAGAGTGGCACAAGCAACCCTTTCTCGATGGCATCCCAGACTTCGCTCGGACTTCTCAAGAACTTGAGCTTGAGTGCTTGCGCGACGAAGTTCTGGTACAAGGTCGCTTCCTTGCGACCCTTCGGCGGTTGCGCCTCGAGAGACATCGTCAGGAAACCCAAGAACAGGATTGCGACGATGCAGATCTTCTTCAGCATAATGCACCTCCGCAATGGTTTAAGTCTACTTATATCAAATCACTTGCTAGTGTGGTGTCAATGTGTGCGTAAGTTTGCTAAAAAGGGGTGTGAGTCTATAATTGAGCCATATGAACGATTATTCAAACCAAGGTTTCGTGCGTCGAAATGTTGTTTGGCTTGTCGTGCTTCTCGCAGTGTCAATCTTCGGCTTCCTCCTCTTCAAGGGTTGGGACAAGGTGGTCAATGAGAGTGTCGATAAGTCGAGCACTATCACAGGCAACTTCAGCTGTCTGCCTCTCAAGAATGGCACTGTACCTACAGAGAACTGTGTCCTCGGGGTGAAGAGTCGTGATGGTTCCTACTACGCTCTCGATGTGAGCCGTATCCAAGATGCCAACACCGACTTGAAGGCAGAGGAGACTATCGCTGTCACAGGCTTCTTCCAGCCAGAGAGCGCAGTGGCTACCTCTGAGTGGGCTATCTACTCAGTGAAGGGGATCATCAAGGTCAACACTCTCCTTCGTACTCGTTAATATCTCTTAGTGTGCAATAGAGAAACAGAAGACTTTCTTTGCTCCAGCTTCCTTCAGTGCACGCCGAGCCTCTTTGAACGTTGAGCCAGTGGTGGTGACGTCGTCTATGAGTACTACATAGCGATTTTCTATTGAGAGAGGGTTCTGCACTTTCATCGAGAGGTGGAGATTCTCTTGTCGTTGTTTCTTGTCTCTTGTCTTGGTCTGACTCTCTGTGTGGACCATCTTCGCCAGTTGTCTAGGGAGATATTTGAATCTATTGGGAGAGTCTTCATGTTTAACTGCTTCGACGATGAGTTCACACTGGTTCCACCCGCGTTCGAAGCGACGCTTGTCAGAGATGGGTATGGGCAAGAGGAGGATCCTCTTCTCTGATTTTTCAAAGATGTTTCTCTCCTCTAGTTCTTGGCAGATGACGTCGTAGAGGAGCTTGCCCAGTTTCTCGGCTAGGGCGCGATTGCCGTTGTACTTCACTTCCCAGACCAGATTCTTGACCAGTGGGTGGCTGTAGTCGAAGAGGGCTTGGGTTTCCCCGCTCAACTTCTCTGCCGGAGGTAGGATGTCGAGAAGTCTGTCTACTGGTAGGCTCTCGAGAGAAATAACCTTGGGCGACTTGGGGAAGAGGAAGTCGAGGATCATCTTCTTTGAACTGTTCAGAAGAGACATAGGTTGCTGTGTTATTATACTCTTATATATATCCGATATGGCTTTCTTTTCTAATTGGTTCAAGCAGGATGAGACTCACGCTATCGGTGTGGATATTGGTTCGTCTGCTATCAAGATTGTGCAGGTCAAGAAGAAGAATGGCCAAGCTGTCCTCGAGACTTATGGAGAACTGGCTCTGGGACCTTATGCTGGCGTAGGAGTGGGGAAGGCGGTGAACCTTCCTCCAGATCAGCTCGCTCTCGCACTCTCCGACCTCATGAAGGAGAAGGAGGTCAATGTCACCACCAAGAAGTCTGGCCTCTCTATCCCATTTGCCTCCTCGCTTATGTCTGTCATCGAGATGCCAGACGTGGGTGCTAAGCAACTCGCTGTGATGGTGCCTCTCGAGGCGCGCAAATATATCCCTGTACCTATCTCAGAAGTGATGCTCGACTGGTCTGTGGTACCGAAGACCGATAGTGAGCCTCAGTTCGGCTCTGATGTAGAGAGGGAGAATTCCGATATCCCCAAGGACGTCTCCGTCTTCGAGAAGGGGGACAAGATACCTAAGGTAGATGTGCTCGTTGTGGCTATCCACAACGACACTATCACTAGATATCAAGAGATAGTACAGAAGGCAGGACTTGAGGCAGGCTTCTTCGAGATAGAGATCTTCTCCACTATGCGCGCGGTTCTCGACGAGACCTTGCGCCCAGTGCTTATCCTCGATATGGGAGCGGCTTCGACCAAGCTCTACATCGTCGAGCGAGGGATCATCCGTTTGTCCCATACGATAAACCGCGGTTCACAAGACATCACCTCGACTATCTCTCAGTCTCTTGGCATCACTCCCGAGCAAGCTGAGGTGATGAAGAGGGAAGCTGGACTCCTCGGTCCCGACAAGAACCTGACCGACATCATCACTCTTACTCTCGACTACATCTTTACCGAGGTCAACAACTCCCTCCTCTCTTTCGAGAAGAAGCACAACAAGACAGTGGCGAAGGTTCTCATGGTGGGTGGTGGAGCAGCGCTCAAGGGCTTGGTAGATATAGCGAAGAGTAATTTGAAGACTGAGGTCGAGCTTGGTTCTCCTTTCAACAAGATCTCGGCACCAGCCTTCCTCGACAACGTGCTCCGCGAGACGGGGCCAGAGTTCGCTGTGGCGATAGGTCTGGCTCTCCGCAAGCTCGCAGAAGAAGAGAAATAGAGCTTCCGACAAAAGTTATGAACATTCTTGTGTTTCAGAAAGAACTTTTTTGTCCTATAATTTGATACGGATGGAACCGAAATTTCAATCATCGTTTATTCCCAAGGGTCCCGCTTCTTCCACAAGCTCTCCGCTCGGTGTAAGAGGGGCTCCTAGAGACATCGTCTCCTTCCTTGCAGGACTTATCTTTACCATCTCACTCATCTTGGCTGTGGGAGTTTTTGCCTACAAGTATTATCTCAACTATCGTATCGATCGTATGGGAGCCGAGCTTGAGAGTGCTCGTACAGCGCTCTCTCCTGAGACCATCGACGAGCTCGTCCGTCTAAATGACAGGATAGTTTCTGTAGAAGACCTTGTGTCCAAGCACCGTGTCGTCTCTCCAGTCTTCGACTACCTCTCTTCTGTCACACCCAAGACCGTGCGTTACATCGAGTTCTCCTTCGCTGTCACAGACAAGACGCTAGACTTGAACGTACGTGGGGAAGCGAGAAGTTACTCGGCTCTCGCCACTCTGTCACAGACTCTCCACCAGACTGACAACTTCCAGAAACCGGTCTTTACCAACCTTAGCCTTGATGAGAAGGGGAATGTCCTCTTTACCCTCTCTGTCGTCGTAAACCCAGACCTCATCTCTTACAATAAGAACCTCGACAAGATTGCCGCCCCAGTACTTACGCCGTCAGCACTCTTGCCCCAGACCTCTACTTCTACCACAGCCACGTCTTCTGGGTCCAAAATCACCAACTGATTATGAAAAAACCTTCCAATCTCATCTATATCCTTCTCGCCATCGGGCTCTTCTACACATTTACCTCGCCTCAGTGGGACAAGATCGGCGCACTTCAAGACTCAGCAGGTGAGTACAAGAATGTGATCGAGAACGTGGAGAGGATCGCAGAGACTCGCGA
>CAYFZH010000002.1:0-14207 GCA_964347785.1 uncultured Candidatus Saccharibacteria bacterium | reverse complement strand
CAGGTGAGTACAAGAATGTGATCGAGAACGTGGAGAGGATCGCAGAGACTCGCGACAGTCTCCTTGTTTCTTACGAATCTATCCCTAAGGCAGAGATAGATCGCTTGGAGAAAGCGCTTCCAGACAGCGCAGACAGCGTCACTCTAGCCGTAGATCTAGACACCATCGCTCGTCGCTACGGGATTTCCCTCAAGAATGTTCAAGTAGACACTTCCTCTGACAAGAAGTCGGCTCTCGTCGTCCTCCCAGAATACGCCAAGGCGTATGACAAGATTGCGGTCTCGTTTAGCTTCGTCTCCAACTATGTGAACTTCACCAAGTTTGTCGCAGATCTCGAGAAGAGTTTGCGTCTTATGGATGTGAAGTCAGTCTCCTTCAAAGTAGATGCTACAGGTCTCTATGAACATAAGCTTACGATAGAGACCTACTGGCTCAAATAACACTATGGATATACTCAAGAACAAAACAGTGCTCAGCGCCCTTCTCCTCTTCGTCCTCGTGATAGCGGGCTACAACTTCTTCCTCAAGGAGGATCCAGCTGTCCCTACAAGTGGACAAGCTTCCAAGGTGATAGGTGAGGATCTTCTGCAGATCTCTGACGAGATTTCCAAGGTCACTCTCAAGCAGGAGCTCTTCTCTAGTCCCAACTATCTCAAGCTGACAGACTTCAGTCTCCCTCTGCCTCAAGAGTCTCTCGGGCGCAAGAATCCCTTCGACGCTTTGGGCCGAGACTAATTTATGCCTTCCACACCTCCTCCAACAAGATCTCTCGATGGCCTTGAGATCCCAAGCAAGGTCTTGGAATATATCCCAGAGGATTCTGCGGAGCACTACGGCGTAGTGCCATTGGCAGTAAAGGATGGAGTGCTCGAGGTGGGTGCTCTCGACCCAGAAGATCTAGAGGCGCGTGATGCGCTGAACTTTATCTCGGCTCGTATTGGCTTGCCATACAAACTCTTCTTGGTGAGTGATGACGACTTCAAGAAGGTGATTGCTATGTATAAGGGTCTCTCTGGTGAAGTGACCAAGGCTCTCTCGGAGCTCGACACTACTCTCTCTGTAGAAGTGGCTAAGGCAGAAGAGGGCAAGGAGAGTCGTCAGGCGAAGATTGTCGAAGACGCTCCCGTGACCAAGGTGGTCGCTACTATCCTAAGCTACGCCTCTGATGGCAAGGCTTCTGACATTCACATCGAGCCAACTCGCGAGAATGTGAGAGTGCGTTTCCGTATTGATGGAGACCTCACCACTTCTCTAGTCTTGCCTATCAAGGTGCATTCGGCGGTGGTGGCACGTATCAAGATTCTCTCCAATATGCGTCTCGATGAGAAGAGGAAGCCCCAAGATGGTCGCTTTACCACCACGATAGAGAACAGAAGAGTGGACTTCCGTGTCTCAACCTTCCCAACCTACTACGGAGAGAAGATCGTGATGCGTATTCTCGACCTGACCAAGGGTTTGAGAAACTTAGAAGAAATGGGCTTCTCTCCAGAGAATATCACCATGATCAGGAAGGCACTCAAGCGTCCGTACGGCCTTATCCTTATCTCTGGTCCAACAGGTTCTGGTAAGTCGACCACTCTCTACGCGATGCTAAACGAAGTAGATAAGGAGCACAGAAACGTGCTCTCACTCGAAGATCCAGTGGAGTACTCTATCGACGGTGTATCACAGTCTCAGATTCACCCTGAGATCGACTACACCTTTGCTACCGGTCTCCGTACTACTCTGCGTCAGGACCCAGACATCATCATGGTGGGAGAGATTAGAGACAAGGAGACTGCTCAGCTTGCTATCCAAGCGGCACTTACGGGTCACTTGGTCTTCTCTACCATACACACCAACAACGCAGTGGGTGTGATCCCTCGTCTAATAGATATGGGTGTGGATCCTTACCTTATCGCTCCTACTCTTGCTCTCGCTATGGCTCAGCGCTTGGTCCGTCGTCTCTACCCCAACACCGGCAAGCCTCTACCGGTCGAGGACTCTATCAAGCTTATGGTCGACAAGCAGTTCGAGGACTTACCGAAAGAGTTTAGAGACAAACTACCTATGGGTAAGCAAGTTTTCGAGATACAGCCTACGCCTGAGTGTCTGACGGGTACTCAGGGTCGTGTGGCAGTGGGGGAGATATTTGAGATGGACAAGCAGATTGAGGCTGCAGTCCTTAAGGGTGCCAATGACGCTGAACTCTACAAGGTTTTGCGTGCCAAGGGTATGATTACGATGAAGGAGGACGCCATACTCAAGAGTATGCAACAGATAATTCCATTTGAAGAGGTTAATACGTTATAATTAGTCTATGAGAAAATGTACGGTCCTTCTGGTAGATGACGACAAGTTCTTGCTAGAGATGTATCGCAAGAAGTTTGAGCAGAACGGTGCTGTGGTCGACGTCGCAGTGGGATCAGAGGAGGCTTTGTACAAACTTAGAGAGGAGGGGGCAAAGCCAGATATCTTGCTTCTCGACATTATTATGCCAAATATGGATGGCCTGGAGCTCCTAGGGGTTATCCGCAAGGAGAATTTTATCCCCACTTCTGTCGTTATCATGCTTACAAACGAGAGTGATCATGACAAGATTGAGAAGGCGAAGTCTCTGGGGATCAAGGGGTATATAGTGAAGGCTACTAGTATCCCCTCAGAGGTTGTGGATGAGGCGATGAAGATTGCTAACCTTTCAAATTAAAAATATGTCTATTAATGCAGAAAAGATGATGGATGACTTCGTGGATATTGTTTCCAAGGAAGGAGCTTCGGATCTCCACTTGTCGGAAGGTCGCCCTCCAGTGATCCGTGTCTCTGGGTTCCTGATCCCTCTGGTCAAGCTAAGCGTTATGACCAAGGAGGATATGGACGGTATCTTCGCTTCCATTCTCCCTGAAAGTAATCAAGCCGAATTTACAGCGAAGAAGGAAACCAACTTTGCTTGGAGTACCAAGAGCGGGTTCCGTTTCCGTTGCAACGCCTACATTTCTTTAGGGAAGAAAAATATTGCGATGCGTCTTATCCCGAAGAAGATCAAGACTCTCGAGGAGCTAAACCTTCCCCCTATCCTTGAGTCCTTCGCCAAGCGTCAACAAGGTTTCTTTCTTGTTGTAGGTCCAGTCGGATCTGGTAAGTCGACCACTCTGGCAGCGATGGTTGAGAACATCAACAGGGAGCGTCTCGACCACATCATTACCATTGAGGATCCGATTGAGTACATCTTCGAGAACAACAAGTCACTCATAGACCAACGCGAGGTCAAGATCGATACAAACGACTTCCAATCTGGTTTCGAAAGTATCTTTAGACAAGATGCAGATGTAGTGATGATCGGTGAGATGCGCGACCGAGAGACCATCTCTACGGCAGTGACAGCAGCCGAGACAGGACACCTTGTACTCTCCACTCTCCATACCAATACTGCCAGCCAGACTGTTGACCGTATCATCGACACCTTCCCAGCAGACCAACAGGGTCAGATCAGGGTTCAACTCGCAAGCTCCCTTCTTGGTATCTTCTCTCAGAGGCTTATTCCTCGTATTTCTGGAGGACTGATACCTGCGTACGAGCTTCTTATCAACAACGCAGCTGTGGCGAACCTCATCCGAGAGAAGCGTACTCACGAGATTGCCTCAGTCATCGAGACCAGCTCTCAAGAGGGGATGATCGACCTCAACCGCAACTTGGCAGAGCTGGTGAGGAAGGGTGAGATTACAGCCGAGAACGCCTTCCAGTATTCTATGAGTCCCAAAAATCTCGAGAGAATGCTTTAATATAAGATATGCTTTTCAACTACCAGACATTAGAGAATTCAGGCAAGAGGCAAGACGGTTCTATAGAAGCCGTCTCTATGGATGTCGCCGTCGGCTCACTCCAGAAGAGAGGTCTCATCATCGTGTCTATCGAGCCAGCCAACAAGAAATCTCTTCTCTCGCAGATTTCTTTCGGCGCGCGAGTGTCCAACAAGGACGTGGTCATCCTCTCCCAGCAGATGGCAACCCTCTTCGAGGCACAAGTTTCTCCTCTCAAGATCTTCGCGGTGCTTGCAGCCGAGACAGAGAACCCTGTCCTCCAAAGTGCGCTCGACCAAGTAGCAGCTGAGATCCAATCGGGGAGTACCATCTCTAAGTCTCTCGGTAAGCATCCAGACATCTTCTCTGACTTCTACGTCAACATGGTTAGGGCTGGAGAGGAGACGGGGAAGCTCGATGAGACATTCAACTTCCTTGCAGAACACTTAGATAGAAACTACGCTGTGGTATCCAAGGTCAAGAATGCTCTGATCTACCCAGCCTTCGTCATCACAGTCTTCTTGGCGGTGATGGTGCTTATGTTTACCGTGATTATCCCCAAGATTAGCTTCATCCTTCTTGAGAGCGGTAAGGAGATTCCTATCTACACTAAGGTCGTCTTCGGTATCAGTGACCTGCTCATCGACTACGGGTTCTTGTTTGTAGGTTTGCTCGCGGTCTTGGCTTACTTCGCGGTACGTTATATCCGTACAGCAGCTGGTCGCGCTGCTTGGTCACGCTTCAAACTAGAGTTGCCTTACTTCGGCGACCTTTACAAGAAGCTCTACCTCTCTGTGATCTCTGACAACATGAATACGATGGTGCTCTCTGGTATCCCGATGGTTAAGGCGATCGAGGTCAGTGCTGCTGTGGTGGCAAACGATGTATATAAACAAGTGCTCGAAGAAACTCTTCTTGCAGTTAAGTCAGGTAGCTCTTTGTCCCAGTCACTTTCTCAATACAAGACCGAGTTTCCAAGTATCCTTGTGCAGATGATCAAGGTGGGGGAGGAGACTGGAGAACTGGGTAAGATCTTCAAGACTATGGCTCATTTCTACCAACGTGAGGTGGTCAACGCTGTGGATACCCTCGTCTCTCTGATTGAACCTGTCATGATCGTCTTCCTAGGTCTAGGTATCGGCGTCCTCTTGGCCTCCGTGCTTATCCCTATCTACGATATCGCCAACTCAGGTCTATAGGTCAAGTTATCCACATTGGTATGGGTTAGGGGCAAAAAGGGGTTATAATAGTAGGTATTCACTAGAATAGTGATTTATCAGGTAAAGTTCTAGCAAAAGAATTCTTATTTCATGTTTAACAAAAACAACAAAGGCTTCACCCTCATCGAGCTTCTCGTCGTGATCGCCATCATCGGTATTCTGTCTTCTGTCGTGTTGGCCTCCCTCAATACTGCAAGAGGTAAGGGCAATGACGCTAAGGTCAAGGCTCAACTCTCAGGACTACGTGCTGCAGCGGAAATCTTCTACGACAGCAACAACGGTTACGGTACTGCTACCAACTCATGTGCTGCACAGATGTTTGCCGATACTGCTTCAGGTATGGCGGAGTACACAGCTTCAGGTAACTATCCTTCTGGCACTACTCTTGTCTGTAACTCTTCCTCTTCCGCCTACGCTGTACAGGCCAACTTGAACACTTCTGGTCAGTATTGGTGTGTTGACTCGACCGGTAACTCAAGCTCAGAGTCTACTGCTCTAGGTACAGCTACTGTCTGCTCATAATCATCCCCTAAGGGGTCTGATATACTTAAAGGATGACTGCTATGGTCATCCTTTTTGTATTCGGCACGATCATTGGTAGTTTTCTCAATGTCTTCTCCCTGCGTCTCAACTCAGGGCTCTCCCTTGCCGGTCGCTCAAGCTGTTCTTCTTGTAGGAAGAAGCTCTCGTGGAAGGAACTTTTCCCCATACTGAGCTTCCTTTGGCTACGAGGTCGTTGTCGAGAATGTAAGACGCGGATTTCTTGGCAGTACCCAGCGGTAGAACTGTGGACGGGGCTGATCTTCGCTTCCGTCTTTAGTTTCGACAAGACTCTTTTAGAGAATATTATTGTCCTCTTTGTCTTCTGTCTCTATGTGTCGATGGTGGCTTATGATGCGAGACATAAGATTATCCCAGACTCTCTAGTCTATACGAGCGTGGTGTACGCGCTTCTGCTCAGAGTTGTTGTCGGAGGTGATTTGTGGGACTGGCTCTCGGGTCCGATACTCTTTTCCTTCTTCGCTTTCATCTGGCTTGTTAGTCGGGGTAGGGCGATGGGCTTCGGCGATGCCAAACTAGCCCTCTCTGTAGGTCTTCTCTTGGGGTTCTCGCAAGGATTGTCGGCGATAGTCCTCTCTTTCTGGATAGGAGCGATATATGGAGTGTCTATTGTCTTCCTGAACCGCTTCAATACTTTGTTAAAGGTGAGAGAAAAGATTACAATTAAGAGCGAGATACCCTTCGCGCCGTTTATCATCTTGGGCGTATGGCTGGCTCTTATTTTCGAACTTGATCTTCTCCATGTGGCACTCTTTTAAAGAAAAACAGAAAGGCTTCACGATAGTAGAACTCTTGGTGACACTGGGGATCATGGTGACTATCACTTCTGTTGTTCTTTCCAATCAATCTGTCTATACAGACGGGGCAGCCCTTTCCAATCTCGCAGAAGAGATGAGCATCACCCTCTCCCAAGCTCAGTCTTATGGTATCGCGGTCAAGGAGCTTACTCCGGGATCCTCAGACTTCTCCTCTGCTTATGGGATCACGGCGAGCCTTCTTGCTTCTGGTTCCAGTCAGGCGTATCTCTTCTTTGCCGACAGGAACAGTAACCAAGCCTACGATGGTAGTTGGGACTGTGCTGTAGGCGGTGCGTCAGAATGTCTGGAGAGAGTAGACTTTACTCATAGTAACTATATTGAAGAAATTTGTGTGGTGAGGACCAATGGTGTGGATCAGTGCAACGTAGCTTCCCGAGTCGACATCAGTTTCCTGCGTCCCAATACAGAGGCGCAGATTACTTTCTACAACAGTTCAGGAAACTTGTATGACCCACCCAATCTCAAGGGAGTAAGGATAGTGCTTATGAGTCCCGCAGGGAGAAGTAACTCAGTGGTGGTTTATAGTAGTGGGCAAATATCAACCGAATAAGATGAGAACAAATAAGGAGTACAAGAAAAATCGCGGGTTCACCCTTATTGAGCTTATGACCGCTCTCTCTATCTTCGTGGTGATTATGACGATCAGTATGGGCTCGATTATCGGAGTGTTCGATGCCAACCGTCGCTCGAAGTCTATCAAGGCAGTGATGAGCAATCTCAATCTCACTATGGAGACGATGTCCAAGGAGCTTCGTTACGGGAGACATTATCACTGTGAAGAATCCGGTACGCTTACTTCACCACAGAATTGTCCGGAAGGGGGCACATTTATAAGCTTCCTCTCAAGTGATGATGAGCAGATCTCTTACCAGTTTTCTGGAGGTTCGATAGAGAAACAGGTAGACGCTGGTGACCCTATCGCCATCACCGTGCCAGAAGTGGTGGATGATCTTACCTTCTATGTCTTGGGAGCGGGGACCGATGACACTCTCCAACCAAAAGTGGTTATTAAGATTAAGGGTCATGCTGGCACAGGAGATAGTCGCTCAGACTTTACACTTCAAACTCTAGTATCTCAGCGTTTTCTTGATATAGATTCGAGTGAAGAAGAGATAGGAGGAGGGGGTGGCGGAGGCGGAGGAGGATCTGCCACTATCACTTACACTGGTCCAGTATCTGGAAGTCAAAATCTTTCTCTAGCTTCTCTATCCTTAACTACTCCTGGAACTTATAGTATTTCCTCTAGTGATAGTCTTACTATCACAGTTCAGTGCTGGGCTGGTGGTGGAGGTGGTGGAGCAGTAGGGCAGAGTCCCGGCTATCGCGGTGGAGGTGGTGGAGGTGGTGGAGGATATGTCCGAGGTGGTGTAGCTGTCACTGCGAGTGTCCCATATACTTTGGTTGTAGGAGCTGGGGGATCGGCTGGTTTGTGGGCAGAGAATAACGAGTCCCAGACCTTCAGCGGTGGGGATGGTGGTAATAGCACCTTCGGCTCCTTGGTCGCTTATGGAGGAACTGGAGGAGAGAAGGGTAGTTTGGGTGGAGATGGCGGTACCTACGGGCAGTCTTCCGGAGGCTCTAGTGACTATAGGGGTGGCAGAGGAGGAGACGGAGCTTCTTGGAATGGGACAAATGGCGGAGCAGGAGGTGGCGGAGGAGGAGCGGGCTCTGGTGGAAATGGAAGCAATGGTTCCAATGGACCGTCTAATTCTCCAAGTGGAGGTAGTGGTGGTGATGGAGGTAGTCCTGATGGTGGTGATGGGGGTAATGGTAACTATAATGGGACGGTGGCTCAGGCACCTAGTGGAGGTGGAGGAGGAGGGAATCCTAATTCAGGCAGTGCTGTCCACGGGTTAGTGGGTGCTCGAGGGCAATGCGGTATATCACTATAATGAAAAAAGGCTTTACAATCATCGAGAGCTTGGTCGCCATTACTATCATGGTCACCGCTATCACGGGCACTATGGCAGCTATTCAGAGCGGTATCTCCTCATATATTTATTCTAAGAACCAAGTAACAGCCTTCTATCTGGCTCAAGAAGGTTTCGAGCAGTTGAGGAACATTAGAGACGAGAATCGTCTCAGTAATGCCAACTGGCTCGCAGGTATTGCTTCAAGTTCTGAGGACCCTTGTTACTTCGGTCAGGCTTGTACGGTCAGTCCTGTTGAGTCTACAGTACCGACAAGGTGTCCTGCTCTCGGAGCGTGCCCTGTCTTGAGACAGAGTGTGGATACTGGGTTCTTCGGCTACGATGCTAGTTGGAGCCCCACGATCTTCCGCAGAGAGATCCAGTTGTCTCAGATAAGTGAGAGTGAGATCGCCATCACAGTGACGGTGGACTGGTCGAAGGGAGTTATTACAAGACAATTTAAGGCAAAAGAAAACTTGCTCAACTGGTGATGAAAAAAAATACTTCTTCAGGCTTTACACTCTTTGTCGCGATAGTCTTGATGAGTACTATTCTTCTCATTGCTACCGGTATTGTAAATCTTGCTGTGAAGCAGTCTCTGATCTCAAGCTCGGGATTGTCTTCCCAACAAGCTTTCTATGCTGCAGACACTGGTATGGAGTGCGCGCTTTACTGGGACATCCACAATCCGTCGGGACAGAGCGCCTTCGCCACTTCGACCGGGACAACTATTTCCTGCAATAAGGATGCCAGTAATCAGAGTAATGAGTGGGTGGTGGGGGGAAGTGAACAGAGTATCATCAACAGGATCAATTTCTTGCCAGAACCGTTTTGTACTATTGTGACTGTGACCAAGAACCCAGATGGCACTACTCAGATTGAGTCTCTTGGGTACAATACTTGCGACTCTGAGAGTTCTCGTCGTGTCGAACGTGCCGTAAGAGCTACATACTAAAATGCCCATACCCAGAGAGACCGAGCAAAGGATCGATAAGCTCCGAGAAGCTATCGAGCGTCATAGACAGCTTTACCATACTCACGATAAGCCTGAGATTTCTGACGAGGCTTATGATGCGCTTGTGCGGGAGCTCGAGGCTCTAGAGGTAAAGTATCCAGAAGTCCTAGATGAGAGTTCTCCGACACAGAGAGTGGGTGGAGTGCCTCTTGAGAAATTTGAAAAGGTGGAGCACGAAGTGGCTCAATGGTCCTTCAACGACGCCTTTACTGAGGAGGATATCATCGCCTTCGATACGAGGGTGAGGAAAGCTCTTGGTCGAGCACCAGTCTATACAGTTGAGCTTAAGATTGATGGACTCAAAGTAGTTTTGACGTATGAGAAAGGTGAGCTCAAACTCGCCGCCACCAGAGGCGACGGACGTGTGGGAGAGAATGTAACTCAAAACGTAAGTACCATAGGTGACGTCCCGCTGAAGCTCAAGGAGAAGGTGAGTTGCGTAGTCGAAGGAGAGATTTATATGAAGAAAAGTGTCTTCGACGAGCTCAATAGTGTGAGGAAGAAGAAGGGAGAAGAACTCTTTGCCAACCCGAGAAATGTTGCTGCGGGGTCTATCAGACAACTGGACCCAAACATTTCTCGTTCGAGAAGGTTGAGTAATTTCGTATACGACTTGGCTAGTATCGAGAACTCTCCTTTGCCAGAGAACCAAGAGAAAGAGTTGGCACTACTCAAGAGACTTGGATTTGTCGTCAATCCACATTTTGAAAAGTTTGATGACATTGATGGAGTGATAAGTTATTGGAAGAAGTGGCAGAAGAGGAAGGAGAAGGAGGACTATCTTATCGACGGTGTGGTGGTCAAGGTTTCTGATAAAGATTCTCAAGATAAGCTTGGTTACACTGGCAAGGCTCCACGTTTCGGCATCGCCTTCAAGTTCCCGGCAGAGCAAGTGACGACCACTATCGAAGACATCACTCTCCAACTGGGTCGCACAGGAGTACTTACTCCTGTGGCGGTGCTTACACCAGTCTTGGTGGCTGGCTCTACGGTCTCGCGCGCTACTCTACACAACGAGGATGAGATCGAGAGGAAGGATATCCGTATCGGAGACACTGTGGTCATCCAGAAGGCGGGGGATGTGATCCCAGAGGTAGTAGGACCGGTCAAGGAGCTCCGGAGTGGTAAGGAGAAGAAGTTTAAGTTCCCAACTCACTTCCCACTCTGTGGTGGAGATGGACGTATCGAACGTGTCCCAGGTCAGTCAGCGTATCGTTGTGTTTCCAAAAATTCTTACGAACAGCAGAAGAGGAAGCTCGAGCACTTCACCTCAAGGAAGGTTTTCGACATAGACGGACTAGGTCCGAAGATTATCCAACAGCTTATGGATGCGGAAATCGTATCCAACTTCGATGACATCTTTATTATCAAGAAGGGAGACCTCGAGACTCTCGAGCGCTTCGGAGAGAAGTCGATAGATAACCTTTTGCAGGCGATAGAGAAGGCGCGGAGAGTAACTCTAGCCCGCTTTATCGCTGGACTCTCTATCCCTCAGGTGGGTGAGCAGACTGCTCGAGATCTCGCTACGCACTTCGGCGAGGCGGACAAATTTTCTAAAGCGTCATTTGCAGAACTGCAATCGCTAGAAGGTGTGGGTCCTGTTGTAGCACAGTCTATTGTGGATTGGTTTAATGATAAAGAAAACAAAAAACTCTTCGAGAAGCTTTTGAAACAAGTGGAGATACAGAAAGAAATTAAGGTGGAGAACTCACTGTTGAGTGGATTAACATTTGTCCTCACAGGCACACTTCCAACTATTGGTAGAGAGGAGGCAAAGGCGAGAATCAGAGAACTAGGTGGAGAAGTGAAGGAGTCGGTTTCTAAATTGACGAGCTTTGTAGTCGCTGGAGAGAAGGCTGGAGACAAGCTAGATAAAGCGCAGAAGCTTGGAGTCAAGGTTTTGAATGAACAAGAGTTTCTAAAGCTTGTTGAATAAAACTAGTCCGTGTTGTACAGTTATCTGAGACCCAGAGAGAGGAGGGTTGCCTATACCCATGAACTCGAATTCGACCACTTGTCGCACGTTCTTCAACCACTAACCATTCGTAGCCGTCGGGAGTCGTATGATCAATAAGCCTGTTTGCTGTGGGGAATGCTTCAAGATGCAAACCTTGAGACCGGGTCAGGTCGATTGTCAGCACCTGCACCCCATCAAGGGTACGCACAAGTTCGTGCTCTTCGTGCCCCCACCTCCTTCCCCATCGAGTGCTCTCCCGCGCTCGATGAAGTCAACTGCTCAGCTTCCCAGGCCGAGTAGCCAGATCCAGCCTTCAGGGATTGCCTTGGCGTCAATGCCAAAGGATCCTGTGAAGGCCGCAAGGCAGTTTCTCGGAATTCGCTAGCCCTTGGGCTAGCGATAGGGGACGGGTGAGGCGTAAGCCTCACCCGTTTTAATTTGTGTTAAAATGCGTTTATGGATAAAGAAAAGGTCTTAAATCTAGCCAAGCTCTCCCGTATCAAGCTCTCTGACGCAGAAGCAGAGAGTCTTTCTCACGAATTTGAGTCTATCTTAACCTATGTGGGTGAGGTGAAGGAAGTTTCAATGACAGACGACACACGACCTACGACAGACGACTTTCCAATACGCAATGTCATGCGAGAAGATGGTGATGGACATGAGTCGGGTATATATACAGAGAAGATTTTGAACGAAGCCCCGGCACGCTCAGGAGATTATGTGAAGGTGAAGAAAATCCTATGACCCCAGAACAAATCAGAGACAAAGACAAAGAAATTCACGCCTTCCTAGAAGTGTTTGATAACCCGCAGTCTTTCGGCAAGGGTCCTCTGAGTGGCAAGACTATTGCTCTTAAGGACAACATCCTCTTCGAAGGACTCAAGGCTTCTGCTGGGTCGAAGATGCTCGAGAACTTCACTGCTCCGTATGATGCGACGGTGGTCAGGAAGCTCAAGGAAGCCGGTGCCACTATCGTTGGTCGGACCAACATGGATGAGTTCGCCATGGGGAGTTCAACAGAGAGTTCTGCTTACGGTCCGACGAAGAATCCCTACGATCTAGAAAGGATTCCGGGTGGTAGCTCAGGAGGCTCGGCTGCTGCAGTAGCAGCTGGTATGGTTGACATGGCTCTCGGCTCTGACACTGGTGGGTCTATCCGCCAGCCCGCCGCTCTCTGTGGAGTAGTGGGGCTCAAGCCCACATACGGCAGAGTCTCTCGTTATGGAGTGGTGGCGATGGCTTCTTCCTTCGATCAGATTGGTCCATTTGCTAAAACTGTGACAGAGGCAGAAGTTCTCTACAACGTGATCAAGGGTCTAGATCCTATGGACAGTACTACTATCTCCGAAGAAACTTATCCTGCAATAAAGAAATTCAATAAAACTATCGGTGTGCCTAAGGCCTTTGTCGAGAGTGAGGGTATAAGTGAGGAAGTGAAGAAAAATTTCCAAGAGGCTGTAGAGAAGTTTAGGTCTCTAGGCTACACAGTGAAAGAGATTGATCTCTCGTTTATCAAGTATGCTCTGGCTGTCTACTATGTCGTGATGCCGGCGGAGGTTTCTTCGAACCTCGCACGTTTCGACGGAGTGAAGTATGGTCTACACAAAGATGGTGAGAATGGTGTAGAAGACTATTTCGAAACTAGAGGGGAAGGCTTCGGCAGGGAAGTGCGTAGGAGAATCATCCTCGGTACGTACGTCCTCTCATCTGGATACTATGATGAATATTACGGTAAGGCTCTTGAAGCGAGAAAACTTATCACCCAAGAGTTGAGGGAATTGTTTAAAGATGTTGATCTTATGCTCACACCCACCACTCCTTCTCCTGCATGGAAGATAGGTGAGAAGAGCAAGAGCCCGCTCGAGATGTATCTCGAGGACATCTTCACCGTGCATGCCAACATCTCTGGATGCCCTGCGATCTCTCTGCCCTCTGGCTTCGTAGGCAAGCTTCCTCTAGGTATCGAGCTTACAGCTGATCTGGGTAGAGAGGACAACTTATTCTTAGCGGGCAAAGACTTCTTGGGAGAAAAGTAATAAAATATAAGTCACTATGGCTGATGATAAAAAGAAACCCGCTCCAGCGAGTACAGGTACAGGACTATTTCATAAAGATCATTACAAGGAGAGTCTCTGGGTGGTTCCTCTACTGATCTTCATCAGTATTCTCCTAGAGAGACTCTTGTCCTTCGTGCGTTACTTAGGTTTCTATAATTTCGAAGACGTCTGGGGGAGACTGGTAGCCAAGGTGATGGCGGTCTGGCCTCTCTGGCAGGCGATCGCACTCTCCCTCACTCTCGCTTGTATCGGGTGGGGTGTGCACTCCTTTAGAAAGCTTAGAGAGATAGAAGCCGGTGACAAGAAGATCTTCGGCGAGCTTGAGGAGGATTTACTCTTTGCCCCAGGAGGTGACGAGGAGTCCAACCACAAACAAGTCGAACGTTGGCAGAAGGTAGTAGAGAATGCCAACTCGGACAACGAGTCTAACTGGCGCCTAGCTATCATAGAGGCAGATATCATGCTTGAGGATCTACTTAAGTCTCTAGGGTACCAAGGTGAGGGAGTAGGAGAGATGCTGAAGAGTGTGGAGCCGACAGACATGCTCACCCTCGACAATGCTTGGGAAGCTCACAAGGTGAGGAACCGTATCGCTCACTCTGGGACAGACTTCCAGCTCAACGCACGAGAGACCAAGAGAGTGATCTCACTCTTTGAATCAGTCTTCAAAGAATTTAAATTTATATAGTGTGTCGGCGGAAGGATTTGCACCTTCGACCTTGGGCTTATGAGTCCCACGCTCTAACTACCTGAGCTACGCCGACGTGCCAAAACTATATATCAAAACCTTGTCTTTTGGAAGATTCAGAGTATAATTTCTTCTCGTTTGGTGAGTATTATAGCGGGTTGGAGGAAAAGTACCTCGACAGGCTCATAACCTGTAGGAGCTGGAG
>CAYFZH010000001.1:0-118182 GCA_964347785.1 uncultured Candidatus Saccharibacteria bacterium | reverse complement strand
CTATTATAGAAATAATCAAAAAAACTATTTAAATAGTGTTAATTGATACCTAATTTTATAAGTTGTTTTCTAACAGCTTGACTTAGACATACAAAGTGTGCTATAATGAGAAAAGAGGGTACAAATGACACATCTCGAGGGTAAGACCTGGGGAACGGTGCTGGGACTGATTTTCTTCGGAGCCTGCATCGTCCTTCCGTTCCTGTTCAACTGACGAGGCTAAGGCCTCAGGAGGAGTCGAGTGAATACTCTGTCCGGCGTTCTATTCTTCCTGGCGTTCTTGCCCTACGCATGGGCAATCGTCCAGGGGGAGACCGTCCCGTCTCCGGTAACTTGGGGCATCTGGGCTATCGTCGATCTTCTCGCCCTGAAGGCGATGAAGAAGGATGATCCGGAAGCTTCCGTCGGTCAGCTAACTGGAGCAGTCGCCGGTGCAACGGGTATCACCGCCCTGGCGATCTACTTCGGGAAACCGACATTCGGAACAATAGAGGTCGTCAGTATCATCGGCGCCCTCTTGGGTATCGTCTTGTGGAAGAGGAGTGGTAACCCAAAGTACGGGATCATCCTCTCCAACATGGCGATCTTCGTTGGCTCCTTCCCGGAGTTCAACATCGCCTACAACACCCCTCAGCACGAGGATGCCATCGCTTGGTCAATCTGGCTGGTATCGTGCGTTTGCGCCCTCTTGGCAGTCAAGAAGTGGGACATCGCAAATGCTCTCCAGCCGATCACCTTCACGGTGATCGAGACCGTCATGGTGTTCCTTGTGGTCATCCGTCCGCTCCTGTAGCAGACGGCGCTTACGAGCCCCGCGGTAGACCCCATGGTCTCCTGCGGGGTTTTATATTGACAAGACAATATAAATAGTGTTTTATTGAAACAGAACTCCTTCAAGACGACAAACGTCTTACGGAGACCAGACAAACTGGTCACGGTTTACAGGGGCTCTGGAGGAAGTAGTGGAAACAAAGATCAAGAAAGTCTTGACAACCCTTTGGGGAATCCTGGTTGTTTACGCCATTTTTGCAGGAGCCACAATGTTTATCTTGTGGGTGATCAGTGCTACTTTCAAACCAATCAACAACAGGTTTGAAATTGGTTTCATCATCGGCGCCTTCATTGAGCTGGGGCTTTTCTTTCTTGCCTCCAATCGGGCAGCCAACACCTACGCAAGAATGTTTGGCATCATCCAGCGAAGAATGCCTGTCTCCGACATAAGCGAAATCCTCGAGAAGGAGCTCTGGCACAAAGCCAGACTGGTCAAGTACGAAGTGGAAGCTTCTCTCATCCTTCAGAAGGTAGGGGTCGATGGTCTCAGCAGAACAACGCACAGTTACCACTGCAGACCACGTGGAATAGGACCAGACCGTGATTTCGAAGAAGTCAGCAGGCATATCAGCGAGAGCATCAGAGAAAGGCAGGATAATTTCTACTCTCTCTATGACGACATGATGGGGATGAGAGATTTCCTAGTTCCTCCCAATCTCCGACCTTTCTACGAGCTCAAGCTGAAAGCTCGGAACTGGAAGGAGTACGCCGGTGAGCCCGATATCAGCGAGGAAATCGAGACTCTGATGGCTCAGAAAAAAGCTTAAGGTCCTGTGCCCAGGGCGGGGGAACTCACTCGAGTTTCCCCGCCCTTTTACTATCCCCAGATTGGGGGATTTTGGGTAGTATTGTGGCGTATGGTGGGATAGAATGTATGCAAGTGGGATTAAGTGGTATAAACTACCACTTAAAGGTATGATTACAAAAATGTTTATCGGCGAATACACACACAACGTTGATGAGAAGAATCGCTTCTCTCTCCCCGCTAAGTTCCGCAAGGAGCTAGGCAAGAAGGTTGTCGTCACTCGCGGTAAGGATCACTGTCTCTACCTCTATCCCACCAAGACTTGGTCAGCCATCTCAGAAGAGGTAGCCAAGCTCGGGCACGTCGAGAGTGATCCACGCTATGCGCGCTTCACCTTCGCCGGAGCATCCGAGATCGAGATTGACTCTATAGGCAGAGTGTTGGTTCCAGAATTTTTGCGGGAATTCGCCGAACTCAAGACTCAGTTGGTCATCACTGGTGTCCACGACAGAGTAGAACTCTGGAACGACAAGAAGTGGACTGCCTACAAGAAGAAGCTCGAAAGCGAGTACGCATAGACTATGGCCGACTTCGCTAAAGCTACGACGGCTAAACATAAACCAGTTCTTTTAAAGGAAAGTTTAGAGACACTAGATCTCAAGGAGGGGGAAGTCTTCGTAGACGGAACCTTCGGAGGAGGTGGGCATAGTAGGGAAGTGAAGCGTCGATTCGGGAACTCTGTCCGTATCATCGGCGTAGACCAAGACCCCGCTGTGGCTCTGAGGAACAAGGACTTCGATGTGAGGACAGAGAACTTCAGACACATCGACCGCGCTCTCGGAGTACTCTCACCAGACGCCATCCTCCTCGACATCGGTCTCTCAAGCGACCAGATAGACGACTCGGGCAGAGGCTTCTCTTTCCAAAGAGATGAGCCCCTCGACATGCGCATGTCTCAAGTGGGTGTAACTGCTGCCGAAATCCTCAACTCCTGGGATAGCTCCGCCATTGAGCTTATCCTGCGAGGATTCGGTGAAGAGAAGTACTCACGACGCATCGCTGGAGAGATAGTGAGGAGAAGAGCGATGAAGCCCTTCGAGACCACCTTCGAGCTCGTCGAGGCGATAAACTCAAGTGTCCCAGTCTTCTACAAGAAGGGTCGCTTGCACCCAGCCACTCGCACCTTCCAAGCTCTCCGTATCGCCGTCAACGAGGAACTCACCGCACTCGAAGAAGGCTTGAGCCACTCTTGGGAAGTTCTAAACCCAGGTGGGAGACTCGCTGTCATCACCTTCCACAGTCTCGAGGACCGCATAGTCAAGAACTTCTTCCGAGACAAGACCAGAGAGAAGCTCGGACTGCTCGTCGCGAAGAAGCCTGTAGTGCCGAGCGCCGAAGAAATCTCCGAGAACCCTCGCTCCAGAAGTGCCAAGCTCCGAGTAATAAAAAAATTATAAATATGAACAGAAGAATCCATATAAGTGAGAACCAGTTGGCTCTACCCTTCGGTCAAGCTGGCAGTAAGGTGAACTCTTATGAGAGTCGCGAGCGTCTCTTCTGGCTCTTCGCCTCGGTCTCAGTCGTTTCTATCTTTATGTACGTATATGCGATAAACGCTGCCGCCCACCACATCGCAGTGAGACAGAACTTGGAGAAGGAGGTCTCCTCTATGAACACCGACCTCAGCACTCTAGAGTTCAAAGCGATCGAGCTCAAGAACGCCGTCACTATCGAGACCGCACAGGAGTTTGGATTCAGCGAAGTGAGACAACCTCTCTACGTGTCTAGAAGCTCTTCTGGTAACTCTCTTACTTTGAACACTGTCAGGTAGGTTAGAATAGAGTGATGCAAAACAGGCTTAGGGTCCTCTCCATACTCATGCTCTTCTTTGCCCTCGTGCTCGTGGGCAAACTTTATTTCATCCAGATTGTAAGTGGAGACAACTTCCGCACTCGCGCAGAACACCAGTACACAGCGGGGGCAAACTTCTTCGACCGAGGGTCTATCTTCTTCTCGACCAAAGACGGCTCCGTCATCCCCGCTGCCAGTGTGAAGACGGGCTTCATCCTAAGTGTGAACCCCAACCAGCTTATCGAGTACTCTATCGACCTCGAAGACGTCTATACGAAGCTCAGTGCCCTTACCACGATAGACAAGGAGAGCTTCTTGACCAAGGCAGGCAAGGTGGGGGACCCGTACGAAGAACTGGCGCGCAAACTAGACCAAGCCACCGCGGACAAGATTCAAGCACTCAAGATCCAAGGTGTCTCTGTCTCTCGTGAGAGATGGCGTTCGTACCCAGGGCAGAGTATGTCGGCGCACACCGTAGGACTCATCGGCTACGATTCTGGCAATGAGCTTGCTGGACGCTACGGACTAGAACGTTTCTATGAGGACACTCTCAAACGAGAGGGTGATGACGCCTTCGTAAACTTCTTCGCCGAGATCTTCTCAAATATAAAATCTGTCGCCTCGGGTGGAGACATTGAGGGAGATATCGTGACCACCCTAGAGCCTTCTGTAGAAGCCTTCCTAGAAGGTGAGCTTAGTAGGACCAATGCACGCTACTCTTCTGACTTTACCGGAGGGATCGTCATCGACCCCAAGACTGGAGAGATCGTGGCGATGGCTCTCACACCCACCTTCGACCCCAACTTCCCCTCAAATGCCCCAAGCTCAGCCGTCTTCAGCAACAAACTCGTCGAGGACCGCTACGAGATGGGCTCTATTGTGAAGGCTCTCACTTACGCGATAGGTCTCGATACGAAGGTGATCACAGCTAAGCAGACTTACAACGACCCAGGTTGCATGACTCTCAACACCAAGACCTTCTGTAACTACGACGGCAAGTCGCACGGGAGTAACATCACTCTCCAATACGCTCTCTCGAAGTCTCTCAACACCGGAGCCGTACTCGTGGCACAGAAGATTGGTAACAGGAGATTTAGTAGCCGGATGCTCGACTTCGGCATCGAGGAGAAGACGGGTATAGACTTGCCCAACGAGGGAGGAAACCTCGTCAGTAACATCAAGACCAACAGAGACCTCGAGCTCGCCCAAGCCTCCTTCGGTCAAGGTATCGCTCTCACCCCCATCTCGACTGTCCGTGCGCTCTCAGCTCTCGCCAACGGTGGCACCCTTATCAACCCGCACTTGGTCAAGGAAGTGAAGTACAAAATAGGTGGGAGCAAGAAGACAGACATAGACGAGGGCAAGAGAGTCCTTAGCTCTGAGGCGACAGCAGAGATCTCTAGGATGCTCACAGTGAATGTCGATCAGTCTCTCCGAGAGGGCACCATGAGACTCGAGAACTACAGTATCGCTGCCAAGACCGGTACGGCTCAGATAGCAAGACCGGGTGGGGGAGGATACTACGAGGACAAATTCCTCCACTCATTCTTCGGCTACTTCCCAAGCTACGATGCAAGGTTCCTCGTCTTCCTCTTCACCTACGATCCGAAGGGGGTCCAGTTTGCCTCTGAGACTCTCACTGACTCCTTCTTCAACGTTACCAAGTTCCTGATCAACTATTATGACATCGCCCCAGATAGAGTTTCTGCACCGAACACCACACTTTGACAAAGTAGTTAAAATGTTTTAGTTTGTCTTTAGAAATTTCGTACCTATTCTGGAAGTTAGGAGGCTCAGATGAGCGGTTCAAGGAAGAAACGCTGCCCGGGTGGGCTACACCCCGAGACTGTCGCCAAACGCTTGAAGGTGCACTTGAGGACGATCTTCCGTCTTCACGACAGAGGAACCCTGAGGAGTATCTCGGAGGAGTCCCTAATCATCCCACGTGAGCAAGTAGACGCAATCCTCGATGATTTGACACTCTCTTGTACCAAGAAGGAAGCTGTCCGGATCTTGGGGGTGACGGCCAATACCATCCTTGCGTGGAGTAACGAGGAGTGTGGACTCTTGAAGACTGTACAACCTCTCACCCAGAAGAGGGTTCTGCTCTCCTCTATCAAGGCAGTCCTTACTGCAGAGGGTTACCACGTAACTCACGGTAGATGGGTCTTCCTACGAGTGATGAAGACGTACAAAAGGAAGCGCTTGATCAACTCGGTCAAGAAATCTGCTGAGAAGATCGAGAAATCCTTCAGGGGGATGCTGAGGAATAACCCCGCAGAGTGGCAACAGGAGAGGAAGAGTCTCTTGACCCCTTCCGCCAAGATGAAGCCACCCAAACCGGGTCCGGAACCGAAAGCGAAGCCTGAGACGAAAGCAGAGAAACTCCAGACCGCTCGAGCAGAAGAGCTCAAGAGGTTCCCAGACCTCTCACGTTGGGAGAAGGCTCTCACCAAGAAGCCTCTCGCCAACATCGGTGCCAAGAACGACGATGTCCGGCGTCTCGACCACTTGAGGGATCCGGAGTACCAGACTTCAAGACACCTCGACCCGTTCACCGCTCGTTCCCTCGGGATACATCTCCCGAGAGGTCTGAGTGAAGATTTCTAGAACAAGACCATCGCCAGGGACCCATAAGGGACCCTGGCGGTTTTAATATCTTGAAAAAAGCCTATTTTAGGTTAAAATAATCGAGTTCTTATCGGCCCTATCGTCTATCGGTTAGGACATGACCTTCTCAAGGTCGAAAGCGGAGTTCGACTCTCCGTAGGGTCACAAAGCTTGACTTTTTTATATTCTACTGTACTATTTGTAGTAGGAGGATACATGCCACAGCTCATCATCCCGGGAAGTATGGGAACAGCGGGGATGGTCCTGGATCTCTTCAAACAGGACAAGATCCGTGTCGGTTGTTGGACGGAGCCCATCATCGTCTCAGTCGACGAAGACGAGGTGAAACCAGCCATTGACCTGTTCAAGGAGAAAGGTCTCTCAGTCACCGTATTGCGGAACTGAGATACGCTAACGACGATCGCCACCTAAGACGTGGCGATTTACTATTTATGATATATTTTCGGTAATGAAAACTTTTCAAGACAAAGTCTACGCCGTGGTGAAGAAGATCCCGAAGGGAAGTGTACTGACGTACAAGGAAGTGGCGGTCAAGGTAGGCAAGCCGAAGTCTTACAGAGCGGTCGGCAATGTCCTGAACAAAAATTTCGATAAGAGTATCCCATGCCACAGAGTCATAAGGTCAGATGGTAAGACCGGTGGATACAATAGGGGAGAATCTTCCAAAAGGAAGATTCTCAAAGAAGAAGGATATTTAAAATAGAGCAGGCGGGCACCGAGTGGTGTCCGCCTGTGATGAACCTACTGGTGGAGACCGCGATTTCTCGCGATCTCCTCAGCAAGCTGGTCGGCGCGATCTTCTGCCTCGGCGCCTGCTGCAGCGCTCTGGCGGTCAACCCTCCCTCCAACTTCTCCATGGAGGGTACGGCTCTGCCGTACCGCCTCCACAAGACGATCGGGGGGCGCGAGAGGTCTCCCGTCAAACCTGAGTCTTCCACGTGAGTACGAACGCAGAGCCATGTGTCCTCCTAAGAGAAACCGGTGACCGCCGACTCGAACTGACTATTTCTATCCTAGCACAAAGCTAGGCAAAAGTCAATATTAAGCAAGAAGGCTATCCACAGCTTCCTTGACCACCGTACCGTCTGCCTTACCCTTGAGCTCCTTCATCACCATGCCCATAAACTGGTTTGCCTTCTCTTTATCAAATCCTTCTGAAGCTTTCTTCTGCACATAGGCGAAGATCTCTTCACGACTCATCTGGGCTGGGAGGTAAGTCTGAAGTATCTCGAGCTCTGCCTTCTCACTCTCGGCGAGGTCTGCGCGACCACCCTTCTCGAACTGCTCGATAGAGTCCTTCCTCTGCTTGACCGCACGAGAGATGACAGAGAGTGCATCCTCGTCGGAGAGCTCATCTGTAGGCAACTTCTTCTTCGACACGAGTTCGTTGGTAAAGGCGGTCATAAGGGAACGGATCACGGTCAGGCGTACAGCGTCCTTCGCCTTCATCGCTTCGATCATATGAGCTCTAATATCTGTTTGTAGTGACATGCTATAATCCTAGCAATGAATTGGACTCTCGTCATCTTGGGGCTCGTACTCTTGGTCAACCTCTGGCTCGTCTTCAAGCTCACCCAGAAGGGTAGTGGGGAAGAGAAGGGCGAGGGGATGAAACTTCTCCTCACCCAGCTCAACGAGCTCTCTCGCACTGTGGACCACAAGATGTCCGAATCCACCCGTCTGATGAACGACTCCGTCCGTGCCCAGTTCGGCGAGAGTGCCAAGCTCATCAAGGAAGTGACCCAAGGTCTCACCAAGCTCGATGAGACCAACAGGCAAGTGGTCTCCTTCGCCGACCAGCTCCAGTCGCTCCAAGACATTTTGAAGAACCCCAAGCAGAGAGGCGTGCTCGGTGAGTACTACCTCGAGACTCTACTCAAGAATGTTTTGCCTCCCGGTTCCTTCCAGATGCAGTACGCCTTCCCAGACGGCAACATTGTGGATGCAGTCGTCTTTGTGAAGGATAAGATCATCCCCATCGACTCCAAGTTCTCTCTCGAGAACTACAACCGCCTCGTCGAGGAGAAGGATCCTGTGGAGAAGGAGCGTCTGGAGAAACTCTTCGTCGGAGACCTCAAAAACCGCATCACCGAGACCGCCAAGTACATCCAACCGGGGCAGGGGACGATGGACTTCGCCTTTATGTTTATCCCACACGAGGCAATCTACTACGACCTCATAGTGAACAAGATCGGCGCTCTCAAGGAAGACTCGGAGACCCTGATCCAGCGTGCTGCCTCGAAGTACCACGTCCTCGTCGTCTCTCCGACCTCCTTCCTCGCCTACCTCCAGACTGTGCTTCAGGGACTCAACGCTCTCCACATCGAGGAGAAGGCAACAGAGATAGTGAAGAGAGTCGAAGAGCTAGGGCGACACCTCAAGACCTACGAGGAGTACTACGGGAAGCTCGGCAACGCCCTCTCGACGACTGTGAACCACTACAACGCTGGTTACAAAGAGCTCGGCAAGGTCGACAAGGACGTCATGCGGATCACAGGGAACAAAATAGGGCTCGAAACCTTGACTTTGGACAAGCCATCAGTAGAATAAGACCCCTATGACAGAAGCTAAAACAGCCAAAAAGACCCCTAAGAAAGCCCCTGTAGCCGAGAAGGCTCCAGAGACCAAGGTGGCTAAGCCTACCCCTAAGAAGGCTTCTTCTGGTGCCTTCGCAGTCATCGCGACCGGTGGCAAGCAGTATATGGTCAGAGAGGGAGACAGTCTCAAGATCGAGAAGCTCGTAGGTGAGCACAAGGAGGGTGATACGGTCGTCTTCGACTCAGTCCTACTCTCAGGTACAGGAGCAGAGGTCACTCTCGGCAAGCCTTTCATCAAAGGCGCCAGTGTCACCGCTACTCTAACCAGTATCTCTCGCTACAAGACTGTAGACGTTATCAAATACAAGCAGAAGTCCCGATACTTTAAGAAATACGGTCACCGTCAGCCCTACTTCCAAGTGAAGATCGATTCGATAAAATAACTAATACAGAAATCGCCCCGGACGAGAGTCGCGGGGCGATTTTTCGTACGGGGCGAGGGATTCTCAGACTGAAGCTGTCTCAAGAGCAAGGAGCTCCATATATTCCTTCGCTTCCGCGATCTTCTGGTCAATCTCGCTACGAGGGAACATCAGACGAGCCCACTCCGTTTCGAACTCGAGGTTCTTTTGAAATGTCTCCTGCATCTTGAGTACCTCGAGCGGACTCTTGCCCCATTCCTTGGCAAGACCGAAGACCACCTGTTGCATCCACACCGGGCTCAGAGCTTGAGCGACGTCTGCGTCACGGAGAATCTTCGCCGAGAGGTCCAGATCAGAGGAAGGCACCTTGTGCGGATACTCCGTCGCTCTGATCAAAGTCTCGATGTCCTCATAGAACAACCGATCCTTGGGGAGAATGTACTTGTCAAAGGCGGCCAGAGCTCGACGAATGTTCAGGATATCTGGACCAGGCTTACCACGATGGTTGAAGTCATGGAAGATGGCTGCAATGAGGAGGTTCCTCTTCTGTCGCTTCGAGAGCTCGTGAACGTAGAAGACGCAAGCACTGTGACACAACCAGAGCACGTGCGTCATATGCCGGAAGTTGTGATAGGGGCTATTGAGGTTCTTCGCTTGGCTGAAGAGAACGTTGAAGTAATACCTCAGGTCCCCCTGATACCGACCCGTATCGTTTCTCACGATAGCGGGGATGTCGCCACGCACACCACTACTCATCTCTGCCTCCTTGGGTGAACTAACTGGCACAGACTATATATTGAAATTGGTACAAGTCAATATCACCTTATCTAAGCCTATTTAGTCCTATGAATCAGAGCATTCCTCAGAGTCTCTGGGTCGGCGTACTCAAGCTCAGCGCCTGTCGAGAGTCCTCGACCAAGGGTAGAGAAGGTGAGTGTGTCACTCTTGAACTTCTCTCGAATGTACTCCGCGGTATTCTCTCCCTCTTGGTTAGCATTCATCGCTAGGATAATCTCTTTCAAATCTTTTCTCTTGTTTATAGTCTTTTGTAAATCGTTTATTCTGACCCTCTTCTCTGGCTCTTTTTCTAAAATAGGTACGACGCCCCCAAGCACGAAGTAGTAACCCTTATAACTCCCACTTCTCTCCACCGCCTCCATATCGATATCTCTCGGCACGAGCATGAGCATCGAGGAGTCGCGAGTGTCATCTGCACAAATAGTACAGAAGTTCTCACTACCACCACTGCGAGCATAGAACCTCTGACATTCGACACACTGAGTGATCTCCTTCTTAAGCTCCTGCACTGCACGGACAAACTCCTCAGAGTAGCTTCCGTTACGAGAGAGTAAATAGTAGACGAAGCGTCTCGCCTGCCTAGGGCCGATACCGGGGAAACTTCTGAAGAGTTCTGTCAGTCTGTCTATCGAATTCATCTGGATTAGAAGCTATTGAAGTCTTCCTCAATCTTGCCGTAGTTAGAGTGGTCGATCTCGACGAAGGTATTGAAACGACTATGGTAATCGAGAGTAGCAGAGCCTAGAGGACCATTCCTGTGCTTGGCTATGATGAGCTCCTTCCTCTGCACTTCCTTGATCTTGCCGGACTCATCTCGGAGATCTTCTTCGTTCTGATGGATAAACATCACGAGGTCTGCATCCTGCTCGATAGAACCAGAGTCTCGGAGGTCCGAGAGCTTCGGCTTACCACCACGAGTCTCGATGTTACGAGAGAGCTGAGAAAGCGCGATGACAGGGATATTGAGCTCACGAGCGAGGTGTTTGAGCCCACGAGAGATCTCGGTCACTTGTTGGACCGTCGAGTCGTTGCTACGCGCAGAGGAAGGGGACATAAGCTGGAGGTAGTCGACAACGAGAAGCTTGAGACCCTTCTCGATCTTGAGCTTCCTCGCAGCAGAGCGCATCTTCATAATAGTGTTGCCGGGCTGATCGTCTATATAGATAGGAGTGCGAGAGAGATCGTCGAGTGCATCGCGGATGTTCTTGAAGACGTCGTCTCTCCAAGTGCCTTGTTGAGTGCGGACGCCCTTACGGATGACCGAGGCATCGGTCTTGGACTGCGCAGCGACGATACGGTCGACGAGCTGGTCAGCACTCATCTCGAGAGAGAAGATACCCACAGGGATCTTGTGCTCACTAGCCACACGACGTGCCACATCTAGAGCGAAGGCGGTCTTACCCACAGATGGTCGAGCAGCGAGGATGATCAGGTCCGAGTTCTGGAAACCTCCTAGGATGTCGTCGAGCGCCTTGAAGCCTGTTGGCACACCGCGGAGCTCGTGCTCTGCTGAGGAGAGCTTCTCGAAGCGTTCGAAGGCCTCATGCAGGAGGGGAGTCAGGTCCTTGAAGCGAGCTGTGCCTGCGAAGCGCTCTGTGATGTCGAAGACCTTCTTCTCTGCTTGGTCGAGGATCTCCTCTAGCTCTCCCGCTTCGTTGAAGCCGAGGTGTGAGAGATGCTCCGAAGCCTCGATGAGCTGACGCATCATATACTTCTTCATCACTATCTCGGCGTAGTGCTTGATGTTGGCAGAAGAAGGCACAGTCGAAGAGAGCTCGGTAAGGAAACTAGTCCCTCCAATCCGCTCGAGGATGTCGAGCTCCTTGAGTCGAGTAGAGAGTGAGAGGATGTCAATCGGCTGATGTTTGCCGAAGAGTTCCATCATCGTCTCGAAGATGGTCCTGTGCTTCTCGAAGTAGAAGGACTGTGGACCCACGATGTCGATGATCTCGTACATCGAGTCAGGGCGAAGCATCACGGAGCCAAGGAGTGCCATCTCAGCCTCTAGAGAGTGAGGAGGGATACGCAGACCAGCGTTGGTAAGAGGACTTTGCCCAGAGATTTGCATGCGTCTATCTTACCAGTCAGGGCGACTGAGACAAACCTAGAAAGAGGGGAGAAAGGGTGGGATAAACTGGGGAGAATCTTACTTAAGACCCAGTCCAAGCACTTTGTCAAAATCTAAGAGGGTTGCGAGCTTGTTTTCAACGCTCACTTCCTTATCCTTGACCAGAGTCCAGAGGACAGCCAGAGCTTGTGGCGTGTTGAGGTCGTTCTCGATCTTCTCTGTAAACTTAGCCTTGTAAGCTAGATCAACTTCTCCCACAGTAGAGAGTGGTCCGACAAATCTCTTCAACTTCTCGAAGGCGTTGTTTGCCGCCTCAAGTGCCTCCCAAGTAAATGTTACAGGTGTACGATAGTGAGCCATAAGTAGGAAGTAGCGATAGGCGAGGGGACTGAAACCTTTCTCCGTCAGAGTCCTTAGAGTAATAGTATTGCCTTCAGACTTAGCCATCTTGGAGTCAGAGAGCTTCACAAACTCATTGTGCATCCAGACATTGGCAAGCTTGGTACCATAAGCGGCCTCAGACTGAGCGATCTCGTTGTTGTGGTGCACTGGGATGTGATCGACACCTCCTGTATGGATGTCGAAGGGCTGACCCAAGAGCTCCCGACTCATCGCTGAACACTCGATATGCCAGCCAGGGAAACCTACCCCCCACGGACTCTCGAATCCCAAGTGGTTATCCGAAGAGAGTTTCCAGAGGACGAAGTCTCTCGAACTCTTCTTCTCCGAATCAGCTACACGCGCCTTGCTCTCATCGACCGGTGTAAGTCCACCGAGTCTTCCATAACTCTCAAGCTTGGTAGTGTCGAAGTAGACTCCGTCACTCAAGATATAAGCGAAACCCTTTTCTTCTAGAACCTTCACCAGCTCTATCTCTTGCTCGAGATACTCTGTCGCACGTGGGAAGTGGTGAGGAGTCTCGATGTTTAGATCCACAAGGTCATCCTTAAATACTTTCTCGTACTTGGTAGCCAAACTCTTGAGACCTTCGAGAGTCAGCGGGAGACCTTCTCTCTTCAAACCCTTAACCATCTTGTCGTCACCAGTGTCAGCATCTGACGAGAGGTGACCAATGTCAGTAATGTTTACAACCTGCTTCACCTCGTGACCCACATATTCTAGAGTCCGGCGAAGGAGGTCGGCGAAGACGTATGAACGCAGGTTGCCAATATGTGCATAATCATAGACCGTCGGTCCACAGTGGTAGAGACTCGCCTTGCCACTGGCTACTGGCACAAAGTTCTCTAGTTCTCCACTCAGAGTGTTATGAAGCATGAATGTCATAGAGGTATTATATGTTAAAATGTCTCGAATGGAATTACTCAGGAAACACTCCGCTCTCATCACAGTCGCTGTCGCCTTGGTCCTCAGTTCTTACTTTATCGGTGTACACAAGGGTAGGGGAGAAGTTTCGACACAAGTAGTCGACCTCTTGAACCAGACCGCGGACAAACCCTCTGCAGTAGACTTCGCCCCATTCTGGAAGGCTTGGAACCTGATCAACGAGAAGTACGTCCCAGCCTCTAGCACTCAGAAGCAGGTAAATGACCAAGAGAAGGTCTACGGAGCGATCAAGGGTCTAGCAGACTCTCTCGGTGACCCGTATACGGTCTTCTTCCCACCTGTCGAGAGTGAGATGTTCGAAGCAGATATCCGTGGCAACTTCGAAGGAGTGGGCATGGAGGTCCTCGCTCAAGATGGAGCCATCACTGTCGTATCTCCACTCAAGGGCTCTCCCGCCTCTCGTGCTGGGATGCTTGCCGGAGACAGGATCATCAAGATCGATGGCAAGGACACTAGTGGTCTCACCACCGAAGATGCTGTACAGATCATCCGCGGACCACGCAGTACGAGTGTCACTCTCACCGTCTTTAGAAACAGTATCAAGCAACCCTTCGACGTCACCATCATCCGTGAGACGATCAGCATCCCCACCATCAACACCGAGAGGCTCTCTGGAGGCATCTTCAAGATAGATCTCTACAACTTCTCTGAGAATTCGCCCAACCTCTTCCGCGGAGCTCTGCGCGAGTTCGTCGAGTCAGGAGACAAGAAGCTCATCCTAGACCTGAGAGGTAACCCCGGTGGGTACCTCGAGGCTGCGATAGACATGGCAAGCTGGTTCCTACCATCTAGTGCTGTGGTAGTGAGAGAGGACTTCGCTGGCACCAAGGAGGCCAAGGTCTATCGCTCTCGTGGCTACGACGTCTTCAACGACTCACTCAAGTTCGTCATCCTTGTCGACTCTGGCTCTGCTTCTGCCTCAGAGATCCTTGCTGGTGCACTCAAGGAACAGGGGAGAGCTACTCTCGTAGGAGACAAGACCTTCGGTAAGGGGTCGGTCCAAGAGCTCGTAGATCTCACCTCCGAGACCTCGCTCAAGATCACCATCGCTCGTTGGCTCACTCCAGACGGTAACTCCATCTCAGAGAAGGGAGTTACTCCAGACCATATCGTCAAGTACACCATAGCCGACCGCAACGCCGGCAGAGACCCTCAACTCGACAAGGCCATAGAGATTTTGAATAACTAATTCGGTATAATTCGGATTATGAAAGTAATCTTACTTAAAGATGTGAAGGGGGTAGGGAAAAGGTTCGATGAGAAGACTGTCTCAGACGGTTATGCTCTAAACTTCTTGCTACCACAGAAGCTTGCCTTAGTAGCAGACAAGATGGGTACGGCTAAGGTGCTCGAACTCAAGAGTCAGAGTGAAGCGAAGAAAAATAGAGAGACAAAAGTCCAGAGTGAGAAGGAGGCAAAACGTCTAGAAAAGCACTTAGCGCTAGAGAAGTTTAGGCAGGCAAAACGCTCATAACCTTCTTCTTCTTGGTGGTGTTGTCGAAGTGAGTCTTCCTCTTGTATGAGATAGAGACAACGCCGTCTACGAGAGCGAAGAGGGTGTGGTCCTTGCCCATAGAAACGTTCTGACCTGGGAGAGTGTCAGAGCCACGCTGGCGCACGATAATAGATCCAGCTGTGATAGCTGTACCAGGAGTGACCTTAACTCCCAAATACTTTGGGTTGGAATCTCGGCCGTTTTTAGATACACCTGCGGATTTCTTATGTGCCATAGCTCTTTATTGCGTATAATTAAGCCCAATGAGTGTAGCAGACTTAATCTACTTTGACAAGAATGGCGAGCCCGTGCCCACTGGCCCTAGAGGGCTCTTGAGGAAGCTCTTCCTTGGCCTAGTGATCATCCTCGTCGCCAGTCTATCCTTCGCCCTAGGACGACTCACTAGAGGAGGGGATTCGGAGCCTATAAGGGTAGAGTATGACCAGAGCCTTAGCTCTACCCAGACAGATGCCTCCCAAACAGCTTTAAAGCCCACCCTAGAGACAGGTCAAGTCTATGTCTCAAGCAAGGGCAAGAAGTATTATTATGCCCATTGTAGCGGTTATAAGCGCATATCCGAGGCCAATCTTCTCTCCTTTGCCTCAGGTGCCGTAGCCGAAGCCTCTGGGTATAGCCTAGCCAGTGGGTGTAAGCCATAGAATACGGCTCTGTTGAGCCATTTGATATATAGCAGACCATATAAAATGCTTGACATCAAGTCTTGAGTGTGATAGTATATAAGCAAGTCAGGGAAGTCCTGACTTTTCGTTTGGAGAGTCGCTCGTTCTGCTTCGGCAGTACAAGCCTACGGTCACAGATACCAACCATTACAAGTTTATCCCACTGTTATTTTACAGCTTTCTACGATTGGTCTCCTGATCTCTCTTTCTTCTGGAGCAACAGCAGTGATCCCAGCGATGACCTCGCCGATCTCTACCAGCCCAGAACCGGAAGCGATAGTTAAATCCTTCCAGAAAGAGGTAAAGTCAGAAGACTACGAACCTCTTACCGATCCGAAGAACGTAGAAAAATTCCTTAACGACTACTTCTACGACATTCCGATCATGGTCAAGATTGCGAAGTGTGAATCGAGAAATCGCCACTTCGACAAGACTGGTCAGGTACTGAAGGGGGAAATCACTCCGCTCGACCGAGGTGTGATGCAGGTCAACCTGTATTACCACCAGAAGAGTGCGGAGAAGATGGGACTCGACTTGCATGATATCGACGACAACGTGGCCTACGCGCGCTATCTTTATGAGAAGCAGGGTGCTAAGCCTTGGATGTCATCCTCGGCATGCTGGTCCAAGTTCTCCTCCTCAGAAATTGCCAAGAAATAAAATCTAACTAAACCCGCCTCACGGCGGGTTTAGTGTTTTAAATAAAAACAGAACCCACGAATCTTCTGTGGGTTCTGAGTAAAACTTTCTGAACGCGAAGCTAGGAAACCCTCGTCATTCGACTCTCACCAGAGACTCGACACGACTCATCCACAGCACGATAAAACTCATGTCTCAGCTTCTTCCAGATACGGAAGCCTCGCGCCAGACATCTGACCTCTGACTCAGTCAGAAGCACCCGCCTGAGCACAAACCGAGACTTCTTCTGGCGCCTCTGTTTGGCAGTGGGTGAGGGCTTGGTACTTCTCCGCGGACGCGCATTAATTCTCGACATAACTGTGACCTCCGAGAAAGAATCCTACCTTCTTCTCAATCAGATTTCCAGTAGGGAGAAGCGCTCTCCTCTATATACAAACTACTTCGCACAATATATCTTGGTTATGTTACATATAAGGCAAGAAGGGCTCTTGGGAGCCAAATTCAAATTTAATTAATTTATTGGAATTCGTACCAAGTCACAGATATTCTTCTGGTGAAAAATTCTGCGACCCCTTCACTCCTACCCACGTGCTCTACATGAGTGGTAGCAAGTACATATTTGCTACCACTCCCCCATTTTTTAGGTCTCAGTAGGGGAGCTGTGTAGACAGCCGAGGAGGGTCCGCAAAAATCTAAGCAAATTTTTATGTGTGGAGTTTGAGAAATTTTTACAATTTGCAATACTTCTTACTTCCCCATTAACATTCAAGCCCCACACACGATTACCGTGTGTGGGGCTGCAGTTTAGCGCAAAGTACAAGAGAGTGCCTAAGCGACCAACGAGACTCCGGTGAGCTCATCGATAGTGCGGAGCACCGCATCACGACGATTCGAAGCCTGGAGAATCGGACGACCCATGACCACCCGTGTGACGCCAGCCTTGATAGCTTCCGATGGCGTCATCACGCGCTTGAGGTTCTGACTCTCATTCGCAACCCTTGCCCACTCGGGGCGCACGCCGGCAGCAATGATTGAGTAATCCCCAGAGTACCGCTCACGCACGAACTCCGCTTCCGCCGGTGCGCAAACGATCCCAAGACCAACCTGCCGTGCCTGACCTGCGAGCTTGAGTGTCGCCGAAAGCGTACTGGTCTCGCCGTAGAGTTGGAGGACTTCATCTTCTTTGAGATGCGTGAGTGCGGTGACACCCAGCACCTCGCTGTACGGCAGGTTCTTCTTCACCTCTGCGAGCGAGCGCGAACCCGACGCCGCGAAGGCGGTCACGATCTGCGGGCGATACTCCTCTGCGTTGAGGATGGTGGCATCGGTCGCGACGGTATCCGGGATGTCGGCAAGCTTGAGATCAGCGAAGACCTCAAGACCCCGCAAGCGAATCTGCCTTATGAGGCCGTAGCCACAGACACGAAGTGCTGAATTCACCTTGAGAACGATGCCTGTACCGTGAAGCTCGTCGGCAAGCCCAAGAACTGAATGCTGTACCCATGCATCTGTTCCATGCACCCATTCACACGAATCTAATGGTGGAGTGAAATCAGCTGCGACGATGAGCCGTTGAGCCGGTGTCAGATTTACCATGATCGTTATCCTCTCTCCCCTATTGGAGTTGTTTGTGTCCTGCGTGATACTAGCAGAAAATATTTTCCCATACTAGTCTGACCCAATTTTATAAAAATCTAACCCGCGATTCGTGTAGAATCGCGGGTTTGCTTGATCGCGCCTAAGCGGCAGATTTCGTCACGACCTTCGGCTCGGGCGGGAGCTTAGGCCAGACCTCTGTGCAGAGCGGGACCCCGAGGTAACATGGCATATCGATGCCACATGCCTTGGCTTCAAATCCCTGACAGAATTCCGGTGGAACCTGAACCACAGTGAGCAACCGTGACTGCTCCTCGTTGAGTGGTGCCATAATTTCCTCCTTGTACGAGTCTTTCTTTATTATACATAGAAAACATCTATAATAACCAACTAATGGAGCACTTAGAGGACATCTGGAACAAGCTTACAGAAAATGGGTTCAAAATCTCGACCGACACTCGAGGCGACGTCTCTAGGTCAGTCTTCTTCGGTATCAAGGGAGAGAACTTCGATGGCAGTACTTATGGTCAAGAAGCTTTAGAAAAGGGTGCAGTCCTTGCCGTCACAGACAACGCCTTAGAAATCTTGCAGAAACTGGCTAGACGATACAGAGACACCTTCGACATACCAGTGGTGGCTATCGGTGGCTCGAACGGCAAGACTACTACCAGAGAACTCACGAGGTGCGTCCTAGAAACCAAGTATCATACTTATACTACAAAGGAGAATCTCAACAACCACTTAGGAGTACCTCTCTCCATCTTCGCCCTAGACAAGTCAGCAGAGATTGCCGTGTTTGAGATAGGCGCCAACCACCAAGGTGAGCATCTCGAACTCTTGGAAATACTACATCCCACCCACGTCCTTGTGACCAACAACGGCTTGGACCACCTCGAGGGATTTGGCTCCCCAGAAGGAGTGGAGCTGGCGAACAAAGAGATCATAGACTGGGCAGAAGAGCAGGGAAAAGTGGTGATACACAAGATGCCAATAAATTTAGAAAAGACCTCTTCCCTACCCCTCACTCTCAGATACGAAGACTCAGAATACAAGACGCAACTTTTCGGTGATTATAATCTAGAGAACATTATTTCAGCTCTATCTATAGGACAAGAATTTGGATTGGACACAAAGGAATCTCTCGAGGCTATAACCCACTACTCCCCCACTCTCAAGAGAAGTCAGCTAGTAGAAAAGGACGGGACCAAGATAATCCTCGACTGTTACAACGCAAACCCCACCAGCTTGAGACTCGCCCTAGAAAGTTTTATAAGCTCTGCAGTTCCTCCTCGCGCTGTTGTATTGGGTGACATGCTTGAGCTTGGAGACTATTCTGATCACTACCATCGAGAAATATTAGAATATCTTGCGAAGCAAAATATCGAGCGCACAATACTAGTCGGAGAAAATTTCAAGAAAACCCTAGAGTACGTTACTCTCAAATCTCTCTGGTTCGAAAGCTCAGAGAAAGCTCGCGAATGGTTTACAGAAGAAGATTGGAAGGATTGGACCGTACTGGTCAAGGGTTCAAGAGGTATGCGTCTAGAGAAAGTTGTCGAGTAAGATCACTCCAAGAGACTCGTCCACCATTTGAAGGAGAAGTTCATCAGGAGATACGCTGGCACATAGAGTGGAGAGAGGGCGAAGAAGAGAACAAGTTTGAGAAATTTCATAAATAATTTAGAGCTTAAGCGTTAGCGCGACCCATACTGATTAATTGCTGAAGACTGTGCCAAGCGAAGAGAAGTATCGGCCAAGCCACTTCGTTCCAAGCAAACCTTACTGGTGCCTCGAGGTATGACCAGACAGTGTTCACGAGGTCACGTATATACCCGATAGTACTCTGACCCTGCTCAGAGGAAGCAGCGTCGAAGATGTCCCAGTTCAAGAAGTACTTAAGAGCAGCAAGACCGGCGATGATGAGAACGACAATCATTACAAATCCCCTATTCGTCTCACGCTTTAGATTAGTCATATGTAAAGTTTATTAAATAGACGGTAGATACGCAAGAGGGTCAAGATAAGCCTTGATGTCGACGATAGGGACCACCACCTGCTTACAACCCTTACTGGTGACAAACCTCTCCACCTTGACTCCTTGGCTGGCAAAGAGGCCTACGTGCAAGTGTTGACCCGTAGAGTACCCTGAGCCGAAGACTCTTGGCAGACCTCCAGAATAGCCTATAACCTCACCAGTACCCACCACTTGCCCCTTAGAGACCGTAGAGGCGGAGAGGTGCGCGTAGACGCTCGAGAGACCGTTCGCGTGCTTGATCAGGACCCAGCGACCATACGAGTAACAACCCTTCTGCTCGTCTGTGTTACCAGTACCCTCGACCACCCCAGAGAGCATAGCGAGGACCCTCGTCCCTTGCGTAGCACGGAAGTCTATCCCATTGTGACTCCCCGAGGCATAGAGTCTAGATGCCCCAGCCGTCCTACCGAAACGTTGAGTGATATAGACCTTGTCGAGTGGCCAAGAGAGCACACCCAGCTTCGGCTTCGGGATGAGAGTGGGGTCGATAGCGATGTTGAGCTCTGACTCCAAGCTGTAGAGATCCTGCTCGGTCTGTTTCTGTCGCTCGAGATTTTCCTTCAGCATCTCTTGGTAGAGTGCTTCCTTACTCTTGGTCTGGGCGAGGAGTTGTTCTTGGGCCTTCTTGGTCTGCTCTACCACAGTCTTCTGCCCTGTCAGCTCCTTACTCAGAGAGACGATCTCTTTCTTCGCTTCCTCCTTCTTCTCCTTCTCCTTGGTTAGCTTGGTCTTGGTTTCTCGCAAACCATCTATCTCGTCTTCGAGAGAAACATTTAGACCTTCGAGTTGAGTTCTGTCTCGCCAAGCATCTGAGAGATTCTCAGATGCGAGTAGATTGATCCAGAGCGGACTAGAATCATAGTTGTATAAGGCCTTGATCGCACTGGCGATAGCGCTCTGATGTGTGTCGATCTTCCTCTCCGCAGCATTGACGCTGTTCTCAAGGACCTTGATGTTTAGATCGGTAGAAGAAATCTTGGATTGAGTCACCTTTATATCAGAAGCAAGCTTCTTCCTCGTCGCATCGAGCGACTTCACTGCCGTGCCGAGGTTGGCACTCTGAGTCGAGAGTTTGTCGAGCTCATCTTGGAGACGCTTCTGCTCGTCGACTAGAGCCTCACGCTGTCGTCTCACAGACTCTATCTGTGTCGAGAGAGAATCAGTATTAGTCACAGCAAACAATCTCTCTGGTTCTAACCCAAGGAGAGTCAATGAGAAAATTATAGGAAATACTAAGAGAAATACTTTGTCCTGCATTATTGGTTGAGGGCTTCGATCGCTCTCTCAACACGCCTGAGGGATTCTTCTTGACCGAGAATCGAGAGCAAAGTAAACGGGTCCGGAGACTTCTCAAGACCAGAGAGAGCGTAGCGCAGAGGCCAGAGGACATTCCCCTTCCCCACTTGTTCTGCGTACTTCATTGTAGCATCTGGGTCTCCTAGCATTTCCTTGACCTTAGCCAAGTGATTCTTGGTATCTTCCTTACTAACCTCCTTCCAACAAATCTTCGACAAATCTAGTTCTGGTACACCCTTCATATATGGCTCATCCTGTATCGAGGCGAGTAGTCGAGCTCTCTGCTCCTCGGGTGGCAAGAGCTTTACATGCTCCTTGTTGACCCACTCCAGCTTCTTCTCGTCGAAGATCGCTCCCCCCTTCTGAATCTTCTTGAGGTCGAACTGCTCGATAAGCTCTGACATAGAGAAGATTTCTTGCTCTGTACCCGGGTTCCAACCGAGGAGTGCCAGATAATTCACCATCGCTTGTGGAAGATAACCCTTCTCTTTGTATTCAGCGAGAGAAGTAGCGCCGTGCCTCTTAGAGAGTTTGGAGCGATCTGGAGCAAGGATAAGAGGAATGTGAGCATACTCAGGGCGTGGCAGACCCAATGCTTCTTGGATCAAGATCTGTCTGGGAGTGTTTGAGATATGGTCTTCTCCACGGATGATGTGTGTCACACCCATCTCGTGATCATCCACTACTACAGCGAGGTGGTAGAGTGGCTCCTCAAGACTCTTCGCTATGACGAAGTCCTTGAGCTCGGTCGTGTCGAACTCGATCTCTCCGCGGACGAGGTCGTTAAACTTCACCTTCTTGTTGGGATTCCTAAGTCGTATCACTTCTGCTCTCTGACCCTCTTCCTTGGGTTCCTCTTTAGAAACATAAGCGGTACCACCCTCAATCATTTGCTTGAGATACTTAATATAAATCTCAGTTCTCTCCGACTGTCTGACCATCTCACCGTCATACTCGACACCAAGCCAAGCCAGACCTTCTATAATATTGTCTTCGAATTCTTTCTTAGACCTCTCCTTGTCTGTGTCCTCACTACGGAGTAATACCTTGCCCCCATGCTTCTTGGCAAAGAGGTAGTTGAAGAGAGCAGTACGAGCTGTACCGATATGCAGGTTCCCTGTCGGGGATGGTGGTATGCGAACTACGATTTTCTCATTCATGAAGAATATTTTAGCATAGACCAATCATCTCTTAAGACACCCTTATTTCTAGGCTTATTTTGTGGTTTACTTGACAAAGTACTAATTTGGGTGTATTATGTAAGTACTGGTGAAATCTAAGTAACCGGTCACGCCCGAAAGCGTGTGTTCTTTAGACCACTCACTGACCACCGGAAACAAAGCCGGAGGCAGAAAGAAGAAAGGTGACCCATGTTGCAAGCCTATCTCAATCGAGAGGCCCTGTTGAATGCCGGGGCTTCAGTTTCCCAACGATGGGGCGGGAGCGGTGACAATCGACGTCAGCACGATGTGCTGACCATCAACGAGGTCGAGGTAGCAGACTACGGTAACGGGAAGATCACCATCTATCTTGATGACCTGCTCACGGACGTTCCGAAGGTTCTTCGGGAATTCGTCGAGGAGGTCAGCTACTACGACAACTTCGGTGAAGGACTCTCCCCCCGTCGACGTCTCGGCCACTATCGACTCATGTCGGCGAGTGCGAGTCTCGAAGAAATCAGTTCGAACAGAGATCGCCACTACCATGTGAAGCTCCGAGCCAAGAACATCTCGGATCTGCGTGAGCTCTACCAGCTCATCAGGCTCGGCCAAATCTGGCCGGCGCTCGACTACGAGAGCGAGCAGGTGCCTCCGCCGTTTCGCCACCTGCGGGACCTCATCGGGGAGATGTACAAACTCATCAGACGAGACATTCGCGAGCGGATCTACAGGATTCGCGAGCGGATCGCCTGATCGAGTAGCAAGACTGGGCGCGGATCCTACGGGACCGCGCCCTTTAACATTTTTATTTCTCTATCTCGTGACTTAGGGCAATCTTGAGCACTTCTTCGGCGATGAGCTTGCCTGCATCTGGTTTGTAAAATATCTTATCCGCTTCGCGCATCTTGTCTCTCACTTCCTTATTGGTCACCAAGCGTTCGATCTCTGCTTGGAGGATATTGGGACGGAGGTTCTTCTCCTCAATCACCTCACAGCCTCCCGCCCGAGCGAAGGCGAAAGCATTTGTGTGCTGGTCACGACTGACCTTCTCGTTGATAGGAATGATGATCGCCGGCACTTCCCAAGAAGCGATCTCGAATATAGTTGAGCCCGCTCTCGAGACCACCACACTTGCCACTCCAGCAGACATACGGAGCGCTAGGGGGTTGAGGTAGTCGAAAGGTTTATAACGGTCCTTGTGCGGTGAGCTGTGGAGGACAGCATCAGCAGTGGCTTTGGCCTCGAGGATATTGTTGGGACCAGTCTGGTGTACGACCACGTACTTCTCTACTAGAGGCTTCAGGGACTCGAGGATAGTGTCGTTGATCTTCTGAGCACCTTGAGAACCTCCGAGGACGAGTACGACAGGGATATCGTTCTCAATCTTCAAGAAGTCTCTGGCTCCTTCTGTCAGCGGGTGAGTAATCTCAGGTCGGAGAGGTTGCCCTGTATAAGCCACCTTCTCTGATGCGAAGTACTTCGCCGCGTCTCGATACGAGACAGCGACTCGCTGGGCAAACTTCCCCGCCCACAAGTTCACTCTCCCCGGTACGGTGTCAGACTCGTGGATCACTACTGGTATACGGAGAATCCGCCCAGCAAGAAGTGCTGGGAATGAGGCGTAGCCACCCTTGCCGAAGATGACGTCTGGGTAAAGACGATAGACTTGCACCACGGAGGTAAAGACTCCCCACGCAGTTTTGAATAAGTCGAAGAAGTTTCTAAGGGAGCTCACCACACCAGCAGACCGGCGGAGTTTGCCGGCACTATTTTTCTTATAAGTAATATTGTTCTCGAAGAGGACACCAGGGTTGTACGGTGTCGGTGCCATATAGAACAGCTCGAGATCGAGAAGTTTCTTCTCCTTAGCCAAGGCGTTGAGCTCTTGAGCTACAGAGATGATAGGGTAGAAGTGTCCTCCTGTCCCTCCGCCGGTAAATAAGATTCTCATGAGGATTGTTTCTGAATTTTAGAGATAGAGAGCAACACTCCCACTTCGAAGAGACTGATGAAGAGTGATGTGCCCCCGTGACTGACGAAAGGCAGTGTAATACCCGAGAGTGGCAAGACTCCCAGCATGGCGCCAATATTGACGAACGCTTGGGATATGATCATTGTAACAATTCCGACCACCACCAGTCGAGCTTGCATATTTGAGACCGCAGATGCGATCTTGAGCCCCCTCATGGCGAAGAGGAGGAAGAGTCCTATGAGTACCACCGAGCCGACGAAGCCGAACTCCTCTGCTGCCACAGCGAAGATTGAGTCCCCCACTGGCTCAGGCAAGTAAGTAAACTTCTGCACACTCTGACCGAACCCTCGCCCGAAAACTCCTCCAGAGCCGATAGCGATGAGAGACTGCTGGATCTGGTAACTCGCTCCCAGAGCATCCGCCGTAGGGTTGAAGAATGTTTCGATACGTTGCATCACATAAGGTCGGGTGAAGGCGAGGAACCCAAGCCCCATCACTCCCACAAGACCGACGAGGAAGACGTAACGCCACCTCCCTCCCCCTGCCAGATACATAGCCAGACCAGTCACGACGATGATGAGAAATGTATCTGTATCTGGTTGCTGGAGAAGCAGACCTCCGCAGATACCGAGCAACATTACGAGTGGTAGAAATCCATGAGAGAAGCTCTCCATCTTACTCTTGACCGAGGCACACCACGCAGCGAAGTAGACTACGAAACCGAACTTGAGAATCTCAGAAGGTTGGAAGGAAAATGTCCCCAGCTTGATCCAACGTCTTGCACCACCATGCTCCCATCCAATCTGGGGGAAGAGTACGAGCACGTTGAGGACAATCCCAAGGACAAATATGTAGAAGGCCCACGTCTTCCAGAACTTCACATCGAGCCTTGTGGCAACGATCATCGCGAGAGTTCCCAAGAAGAGCCCGAGCACTGTCTGAGAGAAGGCGACGCTCGAGTAGTTGGAACTCTCTTTCGCCAAGAGTCCCAAGGATGCCGAAGAGAAGATAAAGAAGCCCGCTACGATGAGCGTGACGGTGACGAAGAGGAAACTTTTGTCCACCTTTATCCGACTAACTGCCATCCCGTTAGAAGCAGGTCTCGGTCAGCGAGCTTTGCTTAATGATATTTCTGATAAATTTTTTATTGTTTTTCATATTTACTTATGGCTCCTATTGAAACCGTGACCGAGGCTTCTAACGGGACCATGATGACAGATTATAGCACTACTCTGTAGGGACACTTGATACTGTGGTGTTGTTGAAGGCGACAAAGGAGGTCTCAAGGCGACTCTTGGCGATGATGTCGTTACCTATGTTGAAAGCGAGTATGAGAGCTGCCACTACGAGACCATTGGTGATGAGATCTGGATACTGACGCTCGAAGTGGATCACGATATTGAAGAAAAGTGCGATAAAGAGAATAGAAAGGATGGTGTAGAAAACGGCCCTAGTCGTCTGACTTGGAGAAGTCAGCGCCTTCTGCCAGAAGCTAGGACTCTTCATCAGTCTCTCGGTGACATTGACCTTAGCCACAGACACTTCTGAAGCACCGAGAACTTCGGTAGTCACCTCGCTAGTCTTAGCCAAAGATTGAGGAGCAGGAGCTAGTTGTGATTTCTGAGTCGTGTCGGAGCCCCCGGAGAGAGGGTTAAGCGCGAAGAAATCACTACTAGCTTTTGCGACTACATTTCTTGCAGACGGAGATCCGTACACCTGTACGACGAAGATAGTCTCTCGACCCTCATAGACGCCAGAGGCGATCCCTGTGCCGACTTCTGTGTATCCAGCGTTCACAATGTTCTCCTTGTGACTCGGAGAATTCATCCAAGCGCGTGCCACTTCTCTTGAGTCAGAGAAGTTAACCGCCAAGTTCTCTCCCGCATAGAGATATTTGTAACCAACCTTATCGAACCAGTACCAAGGGCTCTTCCCTTCTGGAGAAGTGTGAGCGAAGTACCCCTTGCTTGCCATATCCTCAGCCTTCATCTGTGCCACCTTGTCGAGCACAGGGTTCTCCACTAGCTCTGGTAGAGCCATCTTCTCCCTCTCTTCATTGGTGATAGTCGAGAGTACCCCAGGGAGGACGGCAGAGAGATCAAGGTTACTGAAGTAAGTGGTGGTGTTGAGAAACGGTAGGACGAAGAGAATCAGCTCGAAGAAGAGTGCCACACCCGCTATGTGACGCATGTTGCGTGCAGAGAGAAACTCAGGTCTATAACCGTTCTCCTCTCTGGGTATGAAGTGTCTCTTGAGCCACTTTTTCATAAAACATATAATACAACATATTTGGATTAAATCAATCCTTTACCGTGGTCACAAGTGGGACTTGAGTATCTACAGCAATAATCTCGAAGTTGACCCTCCCGATGAGCTGACCTCGTGGGTTCTCGATGTTTACTCTCCAGATTCCAGGGGTAAGGCTCGTCTTGTTCGAGTAAGTGCGGAAGCCTTGGTCACGCCCACCCGAGAGAGTGATCGAGATCCTAGTTGCAGTCACCCACTCACCGAACTCGTTTCTGTACTGCCACTCGTGGACTACTCGAGTATTGAGAGAGCCAGGGGCAAAGATGGCCGCATAGGCATAGAGAGGTTCATTGGGGAGGAGGTGTACCTTCTGTCTAAGTTCTAGATATCTCTTCCAACCTACCCTCTCTTCTTCTGAGACTAGATACTCTCCGCGACTACCGACAGCGATCGAGTGATACACACCGGCATCCTTGAGTGAGAGCGGGATAGGCGGGATAAGGTTGGTGAAGTACAACGCATTGATGATAAAGAAGATTGAGAAGATGGAGACCCAGATACGCTCAGAACTACCCTTGCGGAATTTCTCCTTGGCAAACTTCTTGAGCGCAGAGACGAAGAGATAGATAAGCAACAGGCTCACTCCCCCACTCAAGAGGAAGATGGGTGCCCCTACCTTGTGCATCAGTACCGGTATGAGGAAGATGGCGAAGACGAAGATCGAGAGGAAGAGAAACGAGAGTTGGAAGGTGAGCCTATCGTAATGCTTCTTCAACACCTCGTTGCCCACCATCGCTCCAAGGAGGATGAGGAGGAAGGGCCAACTGACCGCAAGAGTTGCCGAACGGAAGTAGAAGATAAATGATGCACCGAGAAGCGCTCCGAATGAGAATTGTAAGGTGTTGAAGTACCAGAAATGTTTCCACTCAGAAAACTTACCCGAGTTCTCTGCTCTGTTGATAAGCAGGATACAGAGTGCCACCGCGAACAGGTTGACCCCCAACCAGAGGTTGTCGAGGAGCGAGTCGATACGCTTGAGTGTCAGCGCGTCGAAGACGAATCCGAAGATAAGTGAAGAAGTAGAGATATGCTTCTCATGTTCTTCGTACCAACTCTTAAGCTTTTTAAGCTTGGTCACTCGTTTAGCTTACTATATATAAGATCACACCGGTGATAGCGCAGATGACGGAGACGATCCAATACCTCATCACCACCTTCTCTCTCGGCCAGCCGAGTGCTTGGAAGTGGTGGTGGAGTGGTGCCACCTTGAACACTCTCCTACCTCCACAATATCGATAGACCTTCGTCTGGATGATGACAGAAGCAGAAGTGGCTACAAGCGGGAGTCCGATAAGAGGCAGGAGGAGAACTGAGTCTGTCAGGAAGGCGATCACCGAGAGCACGACCGTGAGCGAGAGCATACCTGTCTCCCCCATATAGAACCTCGCTGGTGGGATGTTGAACCAGAGGAAGGCCAGTATACCTCCCGCGATAGCACCAGCGAGTGCCGAGATGTCGTACTGTGCACCGATGAAGGCGATCACCGCGAAGGCAGTGAAGCATGAAGCCAAGACACCGCCAGACAAACCGTCTATCCCGTCGATGACAGAGGTAGAGAAGGTGGCAAGCATCACGAGGACAAAGAATGGTACAAACCACATCCCGAGGAACCATTCTCCGACAAACGGTACGTACACTGAGACGAAGTCAAGCTTGTAGTAGAACCAGAGTGCGATAGAGAGTCCAATGAGTGTGATGAAGAAAATCTTGACCTTGCGGTAGATGAGAGGATCCTTGGCATAACTACCATGCCCGAAGATCTGGAGGAGGTCGTCGAAGAGTCCAATGAGTGCTGCGAGGAAGAAGGCTCCGAGCGGTACCACTGTCTGCGAACGGCTAAAGAAGTCTACCCCCAGAGCAAGCTCTGTGGGGAAGAGTCTCGAGAGAGCATAGATAGCAAACACAGTGAGGAAGACCGCTACCCAGATAATCACCCCACCAATGCGCGGAGTCGAAACCTCGTGCTCGGTGTTATGTATGGCGCCGAAGGCCTCTGATGTATCGGAGTGGATACGAGCAGACTTCTTCCACATCTTGTACTTATAGAAATAACGAGAAAAGATCGGGGTGATAAGTATCCCTATCGAGAAGGTGAGCACTGTGGGGATGATAACCTTGAGGATGTCCATTATTTTCTTTCGATAAAGGTATTGTACCAGAGGCTGAGCTGTAGAAGGAGGTAAATTTTCCTTGAGTTATCTCTCTTTTGAGACAGGTGATCTTCCACCAATTTCTTGATAATGTCAGTATCTAAGTGTGATTTGACATAAGCGTTCTCCAAGATGAAGTCGTAGATATCCTGCCTATCTCTAGTAAACCAGTTCTTGACCGGAGTGGGGAAACCGAGCTTCCTCCTATTCCTCGTAGATTCTGGAAGCACGGATCTAAAAGCCTCTCGCAAGAGATACTTGGTCACACCCCCACGCCACTTAAACCTGTCAGGCAGAGTCTCAGAGAGTCTTGCCACCTCCTTGTCGAGGAAGGGCACGCGGAGCTCAAGCGAGTGAGCCATCGTCATCTTATCTGCCTTCGCCAAGATGTCTCCGACAAGCCATGTGTGGATATCGATATACTGCATCTGAGTAGAGTCGCTCAAGTGGGCAATATCCTTGTATAAGGATTCAAGAGAGAGAAACTCTTGTGGTTTCCCCTTCCAAAGTTTACCAATCTCTTCTCTCTGGAAGATAGACTCGTTGAAGTACTTCTGACCGAAGTACCATTCCGAGAGCTTCATCTCCACACGACGCAGATAGTTCTTACCATAGTATTCGAAAGGTAGACTGACACAGAGTCTTAGAAGCCAGTGTGGAAGCCAAGCCATCTTGGCTCGAGCTAGAGGTGCAAGGTATATATTGTACCCGCCGAAGAGCTCATCAGACCCCTCTCCCGAGAGCACCACCTTGACCGACTTCCTCGCTTCTCTCGCAAGGAAATAGAGTCCAAGTGCCGAAGGATCCCCCACCGGCTCGTCGAAGTGCCATACCGCTTGAGGCAAGGCTTGGAAGTATTCATCGGAAGTCACGGTGATCTCAATGTGTTCGGTCCCGAGAGGGTCTGCTGTTTCCTTGGCCTCATTTCCTTCCGAGAGACTCTCGAATCCAACAGTAAATGTCTTGATCTTCTTCTCTCCACGAATCTTTTGCATCAGAGTGGCAATGATAGAAGAATCTATCCCGCCAGAGAGGAAGGACCCCACTGGCACATCGGCGATCATATGATGAGAGACCGAGTCCTCCATCGTCTCGAGGATCTTCTGCTTGGTCGGTTCTTCTTCTAGCTTCTCATCCGGAGAGAAGTTGAACTGCCCATAAGACTCTATGTCGAAGACGCCCGTCTTCAGATCGATGGCGAGTAAGTGGTTGGGTGCAAGTTTGTAAACATTTTTGAAAAAGGTCTCATCGAGCGGATTGTATTGGTATGAGAGGAAGTTGACCACAGCTCTGTCATTGACCTCAGGTCTAAAGGAGTAAAGCTCGAGGAAACTCTTGATCTCCGAGGAGAAGGCCTTCACCCTGCCATCCTCCTTCCAGTAGTAGAGTGGCTTGATGCCAAATGGATCTCGAGCGAGGAGGATCTTGTGCTCCTCTGTGTCGTAGATAGCGAGAGCGAACATCCCGCGCAAACGGCTGAGTACGCCGTTTGCGCCCCACTTGATAAACCCTGCCAAGATCACTTCAGTATCACTCTCCGTTTTGAAGACGTAGTCCGAGAGCTCCTTCTTGAGCTCCTTGTAGTTATAAATCTCTCCGTTGAAGAAGATAAGGAAGCGCCCATCGGTAGAGGAGATGGGCTGGCGTCCCTTGTCTAGATCGATGATAGCGAGTCGGCGCATCCCAAGTGCCACGTAGACGTCGACGAAGAAGCCATCGTCGTCTGGTCCACGGTGCGCTATGGCACGGTTCATCTTCTGGATAGATTCCTCGAGTCTCCCTATTCTGCTGTCGGTTATACCGGTGATACCACACATATATTTATTCTATTCCGTTTATATATTGCACACTGGCAGAGACTAGCTTCTCTGCATCAGCGAACCTCCCATCGACAGTCGAGCCCATAAGCACGACCACTATAGGGCGTCCGATCTCTGGGTCGAAGACGAAGGCAAGGTTCCCTCCAGCAGTATCGGTAAATCCGGTCTTGGATGCAAGAAGGCCAGGGATAGACCCAGTGATGAGGTTGGTGTTCTTGGTCTTATGCTCGAGATTGTTGAGAGAGGTCAGAGTGGCTAGAGATTCTCTAGTAGCCGAGAGAGTCTCTGGATGGTATCTCACGATGTGAGTCATGAGAGTAGCTATATCCTTGGCTGTACCATATGCACCACCCTTCACCTCTGACTCATCGAGACCTGTCTCGTTCCAGAAGTAAGTGTTCTTGAGATCGAGCTCGAGAGCCTTAGCGTTCATCCTCCTCACGAAGTCAGAGATAATCTCCTCATCTGTGGCGATAGCACTATCGAGTGCTCCGAGAGCGAGAGCTACTGCTCGTATCCCGTCGTTAGAAGAACTTACCAGAGAGAAGTCGAGCAAGTCCCTGAGTCTCCACTTCTCACCCACTCTAAGTCCACTATCTCCCTCACTCTTCAGTGCCTCACTTGTCACAGTCACCGTACCGTACGAAGGTGAGAGGTCTTCTGCTACCAGAGCAGACATAATCTTGGTAAGAGATGCTAGTGGCATACGCTTGTTCTCCTCGAGAGCGTAGAGGACGGTCTCGGTCCTCACGTCGAAGACGTAAGCAGACTTCGCCTCGAGCTCTACTTCTGGGAAGGTTCCCACCGCTACCTGTGTCGGCACAGAGTGGTCATCTCTCTGTACTCGCACACCGAAGATAGATGAGAGTATAAACATGAGTGCAAGGATAACAACCAAGATGACGGCGAGTCTAATCTCCTGATCACGTCTGGCAAGGAATTCGTTAGGCATCTTGTTCTGGTTCAGTCTTTACAAACTCTTCTATCTTCTTGAAGGCGCTCTCATACTGGGGCAAACCTTCTCTAGAAGAGACGCCTAGGTGTTGGAAGAGTTTGAGAGTTGGTTTGTAGGTAAAGCTTCTCTCGCCTGTCGAGCTTTCGACTCTCTCAATCAATCCTCGAATAAGCAAGGTACGGAGGATAAATCCTGAGTTGACCCCACGGATCTGATCTATCTCCCTCCTTGAGATCGGTCCGCGGTAAGCGATGACTGCCAGAGTCTCAAGCCCCGCTCGCCCAAGCTCTCGAGAGAACTCCTCCTTCTGTAACTTCTCGATAAGATCAGCATTCTCTGGATGAGTACCGAAACTCACCTGCTCTCCATCGGTGATGAGGACTATCCCCCTATCTTGGTATTCCTTTTGTAAATTGGAAATTGATAATTGTAAATTTTCTCGCGACTCTCCGAGTATCTTGGCAAGCTCGGCGATAGTCACCGGTTCGTTACGGAAGAATAAGATTGATTCGATTTTTTTCTCAAGCATAGTTCGGTGTATTGACCATCTCTGTCTCCATGTGGATCTCCCCTCCTTCCTCCTGACTCACGCGGATAGCTCCCCTCTTCACAAGCTCCAGCATAGCAAGGAAACCAACAATGATAGAAACTTTCTTCTCTGGAGTAAGAGCACCCTTCGCTCCGTGGAAGCTGGTGAAGGAGAGTTTGTTCGCCTTACTCACCCTCTCGGCGAGTCGCTCGATCATCTCCTCGAGACTGACCACCTTCCTCACCATCACTTTGGGCAGGAACTCTTTCTTGGGTAGAGAGTCGATCACTCTCTCTAGCGAGAGGAGGAGGTTCTCCTTGTCGGTCTTCGCATCTGGGGAGAAGATGATAGTCTCGTTTCTCCTCGACTCCTTCTCATAGATCATCTTCTTGCCGAAGATAAGTCTGAGCTCCCCTGCAAGCTCCTTCACTCTCGCATAGATCTCAAGACGACTCTCAAGGTCGTGGATACTCTCCTCTTCCTCCTGAGTCAGCTCTAGCATCGGTAGGAGCGAGCGACTCTTGATGAGCATGAGGGTCGAGGCCACGAGGATAAACTCCGCACTCTCAGCTATAGGGAATTCTTCGTGCTCATCTAAGTACTTGATGAAGTCATCTGCCACCTGTGCCAGAGAGACGTCGTTGATAAAGAGTTTCCTCTTGGTCACAAGCTCTAGTAGTAGATCTAGAGGACCTTCGAAGACATGTGTTTTTACCGTATAAGTTCCCTCCATAAGTCCTAGTATTATAGCTTTTCTTCCTCTATCCCCCAAGTCTCAAGGAGGGCTAATCTGAGCCATTTCTAGATGATATATAACAAATGCTTGACAAAAAATGTGATGTATGATAGGATATAGATAAGGGTGGCGACGGGGCGTGTCCGCCGGGTGATTCATTCGACGGCATAGCCTCTCCACCTGACTTACCCCGGTTCGCGGCGAGTAGCTCACCGTGGCGCCGACACTGTTCGGTCCCCGCGGACCTCTCGCGCGGACCGGGGGCTCGTCCTTCGTCTCAATCTCGTTCGCTCGTTCGCTCGTTCGCGGGGCCACCTATGGAAGTTTTTCTTTCCAGGGTGGTCCTTTTCTTTTATATAATATAAAAAAGCCTGTGGTCGTGTAGACCACAGGCTTTTGCACACTAGATTCCCTTCTGATACTTCTCCCAAACAGACTCGAAGTCTTCGCGGAAGACTGCCAAGAGGATCATGTCCCAGTAGCGACCAGCGCGGAAGATGTGGGACTTGAGTCTCGCCTCTTCCTTGTAGCCACACTTGAGACTGTACTTGTAACTCCTCTCGTTGAAGGCGATAACATCGGAGCAAATCTTCCTGAGATTCAGAGTGTTGAAGGCGTAGTCGAGGAGAAGCAGTTTAGCCTCAGACCCCAGACCCTTGCCCCAATACTCCTTCTCCCCGATAAACGCTCCTGTGGTCGCCACACCGTCACGCCACTTGATGTTGTGAAGTCCCATAACTCCGATCGGAGAGCCAGAGAGAGTCTCCAAAGCAAAGACGATGTTATTTGTCTTCTTGCTCAGAGAACTCACCCACTCTTCCTCGTCACGCTCATTCTGAGGAAAGGAGTTATTGAGGAACCGCCGCACATCAGGATCGTTGATCCACCTGACAAGGTTCGGCACGTCACTCTTCTCAACCGGACGTAGGACCACATTCTTACCATGGAGAAAAACCACTTTTCCTGTCACCATCTTCGTATCCTCTGTGTTGAAGTGAAAGAACAACTGCTAAACAAAAACTGAAGCTTCTGTTCAGCTCCAGTTTTCCAAATTCTTTTTAGTTAGAGAGATTAGACAATTACAGCTGAACACAATATGAATCCGTTCTGGGTAGATACGGCAAAAGAGGCGTCGATCTTCTGACCGAGCCCGCAGGAATTCATATGTGCACTGTAATATGCTCTAGGCATAGCACATTTATACACTATTTATAGTAACAAGTCAAATTATCTTACAAATAATTTTAATATAACCTAGTTTGTTTTATAGAATATCTGGTGTTACATTATCCAGCGGAGGTGGCACCATGAGAGTCTGTGTGCAGATCACCACTTATAGTTTCTCTACAAGAGAAGATGGCAATTTTGGCCCATACGGTAGCGAGCAAGTAGCCCGTAACGAACTGACTCGGAGAGGATTCACCGAGCACTCTCATGGGCAATTCAAAAGAGAGTCCTCCGACAGGAGGACGGAACAGCAGGCATATATCGTGCCACTGGACCACGCCTTCGTGTCGAGGAGAATACCAACAGAGGTACGCTCAACCTAAACCCAGTGAGACTACAACGCGCCCGGCATAAGCCGGGCGCTGATTTATAGGATGATTCAGTTGTTGCTAATAAAACCAGCTCTCGAGATCTCTTTTCCTTCGCTCCTCACGACGAGCGATTTCTTCTGGGAAGAATTCCTTCTCAAGGTCGTTGAGCCAGTTGTGAAGCTCAAGAGCTTCCCGTACTCTGGCGACAATCTCCTTCAAGGTGCCATTGTCATCAGCAGCGACAATTTCTTCAGCTTTGATTGTACCGAGTCTTCCTTGATAGATCCAAAGGAGCTCCCACACACACTTGTCTTCACTATCAAGAAGTCCGTGTAAGCCAGACCAGTCTGGGAAACGAGCTTTAAGCTTAACTTTAAACCCTTCTGGATGAACATAGCCATCCTGCCATTCAGTTCCAGCCTCAAACGAATGTGGATATGGAACCTTCTTCATATCGCACCTCCTTTATATAAAACCCTACTGAGTAAGGAAATGTTACGGATTCAACCTCTTCACATCCCTTGGGAGGTACGTCGCTTCGCGGACGTTTGAGAGGTCGAGGATCTTCATGATAAACCTTGCTGGACCGACTCCAGCACCACCGTGTGGAGGACAGCCGTAGCGGAAGAAGTTGAGATAGTCCTTGAGAGACTCAAGATTCATCCCCTTCTCTACTGCTTGCTTCTCGAGAATCTCTGGTCTGTGCTCACGTTGAGCGAGAGTAGTTACCTCGATCCCTCGGTAGAGCAGGTCTGCGCGACGAGATCTGTCAGAGCCTTCCTCGAGACGCATATGGTAGAAGGCACTCTTCGACTTATGATACTCGGTGATGAAGACGAACTCGTGATTGTGCTCCTTATGCACATACTCCGATATGGCCCGCTCTTCTTCTGGAGAGAGATCGTGCTCTTCTGGACTGTTGACACCGAGTGTCGACAAGATTTGCTTCGCCTCAAGCATGGTGATGCGGGGGAAGGGTTGAGTAGGTACAGTGATATTGAGCTCAGGGAACATCTTCTCTAGTCTCTCGAACCCAGCGACTATCATCCCCTCTTCTTCGTCCATGATGTCATGGTGGTTCTCGATATATGAGAGTTCGAAGTCCCAGCCAGTAAACTCGGTCATATGTCGTGTGGTAAAGGACTCTTCCGCACGGAAGACTGGTGCCACCATGAAGACTCTCTCGAGCCCTGCCGACTGCGCCATCTGTTTGTAAAACTGCGGAGACTGAGCGAGGTATGCCTTCCTGTCGAAGTACTTCACCTCGAAGACATCTGCCCCACTCTCGGATGGTGTGGACATAAAGGCTGGTGGGTAGAGTTGGATATAGTTATTCTTGTCCCAATACTCACGCCAACCCTTCTCGAACTCGGTCCAGACCTTGAATATCTTGGTCTTCTCTGGCTTGCGTAGATCTAACCAGCGGTAGTCGAAGCGAGTAGGTGCCTCTGTCTCCTCATCGTTCCCCTTCACCACGACCGGTATCGGGAGCTCTGGAGCGGATGCACTGAGGATCTCTATAGATGTCACCGGCTCGATCTCGAAGCCTCCGGGTGCCTGAGCGGACTCCTTGACCATACCCGTCACACGGATGACAGACTCGAGAGTGAGAGACTTCGCTATCTCGAACTGTGAGTTGTCCGCAGTGACCACCACTTGGACTACTCCTGTAATGTCTCGCAGGACGATAAAGACGATCTTCGACTGCACACGGAGTGCGTGGACGAAGCCGGCTACAGAGCACTCCTTGCCAGCTTCCTTCGAGATATCCTTGACCTGTGTTCTAGTTATCATTTGAGCGATTTTACCACAAAATGACCTATTTTCTAAACCTCTCTGCTTGGAGGTCGTAGAGCTCAGCGTACTTACCCTTGTGCTTCATAAGCTCCTTGTGGTTACCCTCCTCGATGAGCTTACCTTCTTCTAGTACGAAGATCTGGTCACACTGAGAGATGGTCGAGAAGTCGTGCGAGATGAGTAGGGCTGTGGTGTCCTTGGAGAGGTTCTCGAGAGAGTTGAAGATCTTCGCCTCCGACTCTGCGTCTACAGAAGCTGTCGGTTCGTCGAGGATCATGATACGAGCATCACGATAGATCACCTTGGCAATAGAGAGCTTCTGTCTCTGACCTTTAGACGGCTCTACACCAGAGAACTCCACTCCAATCTGCTGGTCGAACCCATCCTTCCACTGTTCGATAAATCCTGATGCCTGACTAATCTGGGCAGACTCTCTGACACGGTTCATATCGAGCTTCCCACTTGGACGACCTATAGCGATAGCCTCCTTAGCCTTGAAATCATATGTCGCATAGTCTTGGAACATCACTCCCAGATACGACCACCACTCCTTGATCGAGATTTCTCTCAGATCTACTCCATTGACCAGAATCCTCCCCTCTGTGGGGTCATAGATACGACAGAGAAGTTTGACGAAAGTGGTCTTACCCGCACCGTTGTTACCCACGAGACCAATCTTGTCTCCTGCTCTCATGGTCAAACTCAAATGTCTCAGACTCCAAGTGTCAGAACCGAAATATTTGAAACTCACTTTCTCGAAGACAATCTCTGGAGCAGATTTGATATCCAAAAATCTAGGCTCTTTAGTCTCGGTGATAACAGGCTTTGTCTCCATAAATTCCTTCAAATCCTGGACGACCAAATGGTTCTCATATTGTCCTGAGATAGTCTCTAGAAGATTGGCGATGGAGTTTCGCACACTTCCCAGAGTACCCATCATATAGACTAGAGTACCCACTGATGATTCTCCGCCCATCACACTTCTAACTATCAACACAAGCCCACCAGCAAACCCAAGGAAGGCGACTAGATCCGCGGCTGAATTTTGCCAAACCCTATTCTTTTCTAATTTTCTCTGGATATCAGAGAAATCTACGAAAATCTTTCTCATCCAAGAAAAAAGTTTCTCCCCAGACTGAAGTAACTTTGTCTCGATAAGATTATATCTAGATGTGATGTGTTGACGCAGATCTCCAAGCCGACGTTGTTCTGGGGAATCCTTAGCCCAGATACTCCAAGCCTTACCTGCATACTTTATATCCATAAAGAAAGCGGGTACCGCAGCCCCAATTACTAGAAAGTACACCCACGGACTAAAGTTGATAGATAATGTAGTACCCACAGCAAATCCTACTACTGCCCTAATAAGATCGAACTGGGCATTACTCAACTGAAACGTAGGGTTGGGACCATTTCTAAATGTACGCTGGATGAGATCTTGAAATTTTGGATCTTCGTAGCGAGCTATATCGATTTCCTCCCTACGTTTCAAGATACTGAGATCGGTCTCCATCTGAAGAGTGAGCATTCTATACCTGTTTACATACATAAGCAGGTTACTAAACAAGGCTGGCAACGTACCAAGAAAAGCGTATAGGAAAACTAACTGCCAAACATTTCCAAACTGCCCATTTTGAGCTCCATCGACAATATTATTTACAAGTTTGCCCAAGATAAAAGCATTGAGATATGGCAAAACTCCCACTACTCCATTCATCACCCCCATGAGTGCGGTAGATCTGGGTACGAAACGGAAAGAAAATCCTAAAGCAAACCACACACTCGAAAAATAATCTCTAATCCCTTTCATTTACTAATATTTATTAATAGAGTTTAAGACCGACAAGTTCTCTCACCTTCTCCATCTTCTGCTCCGCTCTCTCACGAGCCACCTTACCCCCAGCCTTGAGTACTTCGAGCACGGCTTCCTTGTCCTCTTCGAGTGCTTGGCGCCTGTCTCTCATAGGTTTGATAAACACCTTCAAATCTTCTATGAGGAGCTCCTTCAACTTCTTGTACTGACCCTTGTGCTCTGCGTAGAGAGAGTCGAGCTCGGTCTTGTCTCGGAGGAGTGAGTGGATAGCGTAGACATTGGTCGGGATATCAGAGCCCGAGTCTGTGACGATACTCATCACGGCCTTCTCTATCTCCTCGTCGGTAGCGAAGAGTGGGATAGTGTTACCGTAACTCTTGCTCATCTTCCTGCCATCTGTACCGGGGACCACTGCCACTTCAGCGGGGATCATAGGCAGAGGAAGCTTGAAGACATCGCCGAAGGCGTTGTTGAACTTCTCTGCAGTGTCTCGAGCAATCTCGACGTGTTGCTTCTGATCCTGTCCAACAGGGACTACGTCTGCATCTTGGATGAGGATATCTGCCGCCATGAGAAGCGGGTAGGTAAAAAGTCCCACACTTGATTCCTTGCCGTTCGCGATAGCGTCTTTATAAGCGTGTGCTCGCTCTAGATAAGGTACGGTAGTAAGACAGTTAAATATCCATGCAAGTTCTGTCACCTGTGGCACATCGGATTGCTTGTAGAGTGTGACGTTCTTTGGATCCAATCCTATCGCCATATAGTCGAGGATCACTCCGAGAGTATTCTCCTCGAGTTGTTTCTTGTCTTTGACAGTAGTGAGAGCGTGTAAGTCCGCGATGAAGACGTAGCTCTCGTACTCTGACTGGAGATCGACGAACTGCCTCATCGCACCGAAGTAGTTACCTATATGAGGCTTAGCTGTGGGTTGGATACCGGAGAGGAGAATCTTCTTTGCCATATGGAGCCTATATTATCAGGATTTGAGTGGCAACTCCATATAGAACTGAGAACCCTGACCCACCCCAGCGGACTCAGCCCAGACTCTCCCCTTGTGAGCCTCTGCCACGCCCTTCACGAAGGCGAGGCCGAAGCCGGTCGAGTTTATATTGATCTTCTGGCTATCCTTGTCTCTCCCTCCCTTGGTAAAGAGCTTCGGCTTCACTTCCTCTGAGAGACCAACTCCCGTATCTTCCACCTTGAGTTGCGCCTTACCATTGTTCATTGTCAATTGTACATTGACTCTTCCCTTCGGAGTATATCTGATCGAGTTGTCGATAAGATTCTTTACCGCCTGTCTAAGCTCAGCAGTGTCGCCAGTAAGGTTATAGAGACCCTCCTCAATCTCAAGGTCGAAAGACAACCCCTTCTCTGTCGCTACTCCCCGCTGACCCTCGGCTTCCTCAGAGACAATAAGTCTAAGGTCTGTTGGCACCATATTGTAAGTAAATGTCCCTTTCTCGATGTTTGAAGCATTTAGGAAATCTTGTACGAAGTTGACCCCCTCAGTCACCGAGTCGAACCCTTGCTTGACCATAGGCTTCGCCTTCTCCGAGAGACCATAACTCGTATCTTCCAAGAGATCGTCGAAGATGAGGCGTGCCTTAGTCAGATAACCCTTGATCTGGTGGTTCAAGATATGGAGCAGGTCCGCTTGACCCTCGTTTGCCACACGGAGATCCGCATTGAGCTTCTCGACTTCTTTATAAAGTCGAACCACTTCCAAATTTTGCTTATAGAGATCTTCGGTAACCTTTTTGTACTCCTCTGGAGAAATGGGTTGAGTATCTTCTGGCATATCTTTACTGTAGGCTCATCGGTATCTCTGCTGGAGTCAGATTGATCAGAAAAGGTCTTGCCACTTCTCTACAAACTTCGTGTGAAGCTCGACCGAAGAGGTGCTCATAAACTTTTACCAAATTATCTATGACCATACGCACATCTACTCCAGAGTCTATAGATACCACTCCAGACTTCTTGTCTACGACGTGGAGCCCTACAACCTTCTCTGCTCTATCCCAAGCCAATGGTCCTATGATCAGTTCCTGCTCTTTGATAATCTTTGAGGCTATTTGTTCCATAGTATTCATATTCTATTTTGTCTCGATCTCTTTTCTAGGAGAAAGTTCTGAGATGCTAATAGACAGAAGGTACATTGCCGTGAGGAAAAGGATATCGACGAAATGTCCGTTGAAATAAGTTTCGTTGGTAGTAGTAAGAGAGAAGGTAAAGTCAGACAAATAATTTGCGAGAAAGCCCAAGATGAGAATAATAATCGGCTTCTTATAAACTCCTCCCAGAAACTCTGCCGAGAGACTAAAGAAGGTCAGAGCCATCGCCAAGATCACCGCTGTCCCTATCGGATAGAAGAGGTCGAAGAAGAGCTTCCACCCATTCACACCCTCAAGATCTAATGCTCCACCACGTGCCACCACCACTAGCATGTAATACGAGGCAACGATGGCTATCAGAGGGACTGCCACCACAAGCATCTTACCCTTGCTCTGTCTGAGGGCAAACTTCACCCCAGTAGCATGGGAGAGGAAGAACACTCCCAGAGCCCACAAAGGCCAGCTGATGATGAAGAAGATGTCAGCAAACGAAGGATACGGCACTTCGACCATCGCGACAAAGATGTAGTAATTCCAAGCAAACATCCCTAGAGACCATGTAAGGGTGCCGAGTGAGAGGAAGGTCACAGCCTTACCCACAGCACTTCTTAGACCACCCCAAGCACGAGCATTCACCAGTCCGAAGATCGCTCCCAGAAATGGTACGAGGAAGAGGATGATCTGTAGGTAGAGTCCAGCTGAGTGCTCTGTATGCCCAGTCTGGAAGGTAAGCACACACCAAGCAATGAGGGTCACGAAGTAGATGGAACTGAGGGTCTTGGCCATTGATACTATCTTAGAATGTTAGTAAAATGAACGCAACCAACAATGTCAGAAGCAAATCAAGAATTTGGATACAAAGGAGGCTACGGTCTCGAGCTAGTAGCAGACCTCCACGAATGCGAACTTGGAGATCTGAGCAAAGAGAAGTTGGGCAAGTTCTTGGTAGAGCTGTGCGACCTCATAAAGATGACCCGGCACGGCGACCCTATATACTGGGAAGACTATTCTGGTATCCCTCATCTCCACGGCATCTCCGCGGTCCAATTTATCGAGACAAGTACTATAGTCTGCCACCCCATCCCTATGAAGAACGCCGTCTACCTCAACATCTTCTCCTGCAAAGAATTCAACCCAGACGATGCACTAAACTTCTGCAAAGAGTTCTGGAAGGCAAAAGGCGCCATCCACACCGTAGTCGCTAGAGTCTAAGCGCGTCCAAACTCAATACAAGCGATAGCCCCTAGGGCAAGAAGTACTCCTGCCCATTGCATCAAGGAGAATGGAGCTCCCTTATAGCTGTCCCATACAGCAAGTCCCGCTACATTGACCACCACCACAAGAAGCACAGCGATAGTCAGTGGTACCTTGCCAGTCTCTCCTAGGCGGATAACAAAGCCGAGTCCGGTCATAAAGATTAGATACGGTATGACACTCACCAACCACGAATTCAAAGTCAGATTCTTACTCCAGCCCTGAAGAACGATATCTGCTCCAGAACCCAGAAATCCAACCAATATTACTAGTGGCCAAAACATGACCTTATTATATAACAAAAATAAATTTATTCTCCTTGGATAAACCCGCCTGCCTGAAGAGTCCAAAGTTTGTTGTAGAGACCATCAGTCTTCTTGAGAAGAGACTCGTGGTCACCATCCTCAACCACCTTACCGTCTTCTATCACCACTATCCTATCCATCTTCCTGATAGTCGAGAGCCTGTGGGCGATAACGATACTGGTCTTCCCTTTCATAAGTACTTCCAAGGCATCTTGGATAAGCGACTCAGAATGTGAGTCAAGACTTGATGTCGCCTCGTCGAGTACGAGTATAGGAGCGTTCTTGAGTATCGCGCGAGCGATAGCGATACGCTGTCTCTCGCCACCCGAGAGCTTGATCCCCCTCTCACCTACCAGAGTCTCATACTTGAGAGGTAGTGAGTCGATAAAGTCATCACAATGTGCGAGCTTGGCAGCTCTGTATACTTCCTCATCTGTAGCCGATGTCCTACCGTAGCGGATGTTCTCCATCAGACTCCTGTGGAATAGCACTGGATCCTGTGGGACCAGACTCACATTCTGTCGCAAACTCTCTTGAGTGACGCGTTTGATATCCTGACCGTCTATGAGGATCGCTCCACCAGTTAAGTCGTACATACGAAGTAGAGTCTTGATGATAGTTGACTTGCCGGCACCAGAAGGACCGATGAGCGCCACCTTCTCTCCACCCTTGATACTAAGGTTGAAGTCTTGGAGCACAGCTCTCGTCTCATTGAAGTTGAACTGAACCTTATCGAACTGGATACCACCCTCACTCACCTCAAGATCCTTAGCATTAGGAAGGTTCTTGATCTCATGAGGTAGTTTGAGTATCTCAAGCATCTCCTTAGAGTCAGCAAGAGCTTCATGTAAGTTTCTGATAATCCGTCCGAAGTCCCACAACTTGTTAGAGAGTCCGATGATGTAGCTCTGGATAAGGACAAAGGTGCCGATAGTAATACTACCCACCTCCCAGTACTTGAGTGCGTAGTAGAAGATGACAAACTCTACCACCACCATACAGAAGATCTGAACACCATCAGCAATGGAAGACAAGTTCCAAGTCAGTCTCTGTGCAGCCGCTTGTTCGTCGGTCGTCTTTCTAAAAATCTCTGCCTCTTGATTAAAGTTATTGAAGAGTACTATCGCATTTTGGTTGGTCACGTCATCTGCAAGAACTGCTGTGGTATGAGAATCTGCCTTGGCAGAAGCGATATCGTACTTAAGTTTCCAGCGAGAGAAGAAGAAATTAAAGGTCATCACGACCACAAGCCAAGCCAGCATCACAACAGCGATGAGAGGTTTGTTGAGCCAGATAACCACCAGGGATCCCACGATAGTCACAGCAAGAGGGATGATCTGGAAGACGAGCGTGTCATAAATCCTTTCGAAAGAACGACTGAAGCGACTAACTCTCTGGACGAGTGAGCCAGTGAAGTTGTTGGTAAAGAAGGTATAAGAGTGATTGATCATATAGTCGAAGGACATTTGTTTGAGACGAGACATAGTCCTAGATTCAAGACTATTGAGAAATACAAAGCCGACTCGAAGAAGTGCCATCACTACTAAGTTAATACCCAAGATTATCAAGATAATCCGCACCAGAGATACGACCACACTGTGGTTTACTTCATTTAGAGTGAGTATGTCGAAAAACCGTTTATAAAATAACGGTATAGATATGAGGAGAGTATTCGCCACCGTCCAAGCGAAGACGGTGAAGAACACTGCCCCCTTCTGATGCTTAGCTCCTTGCCAATAAGCCTTGAAAACATCTAGAACACCAATCTTGTGCGTAACTTTTTCCATAGACAAGTGAATACAGTACCATTTATATGGCTTATTTCAAGGAGAAACGTGTGGAAACCTATTTTGCCGTCAGCCTTTCTAGCTTCTTGATATCCTTCTCTATCCCCTTAAGACCAGTGAGGAAAAAATTGGGGTCAGAGGTGTTGATGCCGATAGATTTGAAGATGTCCTTGGGACTCATCGAGCCTCCAGCGTGTAGGAACTGCTCAATCTTCTTCGCATAACTCTTGTCCTCGCTCCACTTCTCGAAGAGAGCTCGGCTAATTATCTGCCCGTATGCATATGAGTAGACGTAGAAAAACCTACGGATATGCGACCAATAGACGAAGAAGTAACCGTCATCATCTGTCACCTCTACTGAGTCACCGAGATACGAGCGGAGGTGCTTGCTCATAAGCTTCGCCATCTCCTCGCCCGAGAGCTGACCCTCTTGTCTAATCCTCTGATGCAACTCAAGCTCGAAGTTGAAGCACGCCACTTGTCTAAAGATGGTTGAGACGTCTCCCATAATCTTGTTGTGGAGGAGGATAGCGTACTCCTTCTTGTCGAGCTCCTTCTCCATCTCTGCGAGAGTCACTTGTTCGAAGAAAGTACTAGCCACTTCGGCTGTCGCAGTAGAATACTCTCTGTAGTGGTGAGGCTGAGTCTTACTAAACTCACTGTGGAAGGCATGCCCCATCTCGTGAGCAATAGTCTCGACCGAACGGATGTTGTCGGTATGGTTTAGTAAGACAAAAGTAGGGTTGTCTCCTCCGTGCGAACAGTAGGCTCCGCCGGTCTTACCCTTCTTGGGGAAGACGTCGAGCTGCCCATTCTCAAGAAAGTTCTCAAAGATTTCCACATACTTAGGATCAATCTTGCCGAAGGCTCTCTTCACAATCTCAACCGATGCTCTGAAGTCAAACTTCTTATCAATCTTACCGATAGAGACTCCCCTGTCTGCGAGAGTAATCTTCTTCTCCTTGAGAAGCTTGGCGTGGAGCTTGTAGAACCGCTGACTAATCTTGAAGCTCTTGGTCACCAGAGCCACTAGACCCTCAATCGTCTTCTCATCATTCTCATAACCAAGCACTGTCGCACTATATGGGTGCTTGAACCCTCTCCTCTCATCCATAATCTTCTTGAAGTTGTAGATAGCGTTGATCTCCGCCTCGGCGAAGTGACTGATATTCTTCAAGGTCTTGGTGATCTCTTTGTACAGAGCTTGGCGCAAGGGCTTACTCTCTCCCGACAAGATACCAGACGCTTCTGCCAGAGGTATAGACTTACCCTTGTGCTTGACCATCTGAGAGCTTGCGAGCTTGTCCTGACCATCTACCCACATACCATACCCAGGTTGAGAAAGTAGGCTTGCAAGCTGTTCCTCCTTCTCCGTGAGGTTGTACTTGGCTTTGTCGAAAATAGTTTTCAGAAGATAATGATACGAAGCAAGTCTCGCATCTTTGAGAAACTGCTTCTGCAACTTACTCGGAATCTTACCGAGCTCAAGAGAGAAGAAGGTGAGTCTATTACCAGCTCTCGTCAGGCGGACTTCTAGTTGCGTTGCCTTGGCTACTACAGCAGAATCCTTGGAATTCAAATCTCTCTTGTAGTTGAAGTAGACCAGAGGTTTGTATCCCTTGAAGATCTTGTCCAGATTCTCAGAATCCTTGAGAGCCTTAAGAAGTTTGTCGACCGAAGAGGTGAAGTCCTTGCCCCGATACTTCTTCTCAAACTTAAGACAGGCTTCCTCTATCGCCTGCATATCCTGCTCTATCTCTGGGTCGGTGTCGCTCTTGTAGAAGAGTTTGAGGTTCCAAGAATTTTGAATTTTTGACATAAGTTAGATTAGAGACCAAGTTTCTTAAGTTCTTCTACCACCTTCTTCTCTTCTTTGGAAAGTTTTTCTGGGAAATTTATCAGGGTACGTACATAGAGATCACCCTTCTTGTCCTTACTCATGGGCACACCCTTACCCTTCACCCTCAGTATGGTGCCGTGCTTGGTACCAGCGGGCACCTTGAGAGTAATCTCTCCTTCTAGAGTGGCGATAGGTCTCTCACTACCGAGAAGTGCTTCGGTGAGCTTGAGAGACAAGTCCATCACCAGATTGTAGCCTTCCTTCCTAAGATAAGGATGCTTCCTGACGTGGACCTTCACATAAAGATCTCCCGGGACTCCTCCCTCGAGGGTCTCGCCCATACCTGTGAGACGGATCATCTGACCGTCATCTATCCCAGCAGGGACAGAGATAGAGACTTCCTTCTGCTTCACAAATTTAGAATTGATCACCACCTTCCTCTCTGTGCCGAAGATTGAGTCTTGGAAAGAAAGTTCGATATCTACCGCTACATCTCTCCCACGACGCACACGACGTCCGCCGAAGATAGATGAGAGGATGTCGTTCAAATCTCCAGAGTCGAAACCTTGTGTACCGAATCCAGAGAAGTCGAACCCGAAGTCGTTTGGATTAAATCCTCCTTGGAACCCTCCGCCCATTCCCGCTCCGGCAGAACCGTAAGTATCGTACTGCTGTCTCTTCTTCTTGTCCGAGAGGACAGAGTAAGCCTCGGAAGCTTCCTTGAACTTCGCCTCATCTCCACCACTCTTGTCCGGGTGGTAAGCGTGAGCAAGCTTACGAAAAGCCTTCTTGATCTCGTCTTCGGAAGCGCCTTTCTCTACACCAAGAATCTTGTAGTAATCTTTAGGCATTAGGTGTACCTTCGTCTTTCTTCTCTTCTTTCACCTCTGCATCCTTCACATCTGGATTGGTCGTCTGTTGTGAGTTGTCATTTGTCTGTTGTGAATTCTTAGACATCCACTCTCCAATCTTCGAGAGTTCGGTCGAGAGACCTTCTGTCGCAGTCTTGATAGTCTCAAGAGTGCCACCGTCCTTCTCTTTCTTCAGAGATTCGATCTTACTTGTCACACCAGTTTTTATATCTTCTGGAACTGTTGGAGCATCTTTGAGCGCCTTCTCTGCTGTATAGATGAGTTGCTCTGCAGTGTTCTTGGCATCGATGAGAGACTTCTTCTTCTCATCTTCGACAGCGTTTGCCTCTGCATCCTTCTGCATCTTCTCTATCTCCTCCTTCGAGAGACCGGAGCTTGCTTCGATGCGGATAGACTGTTCCTTGCCAGAAGTCTTGTCCTTCGCCTTCACATTGAGGATACCGTTCGCATCTATGTCGAAGGTCACCTCGACCTGTGGCATACCACGAGGAGATGGTGGGATCCCGTCGAGGATAAACTTGCCCAGAGACTTGTTGTCAGAAGCCATGGCACGCTCACCTTGGACGATGTGGATCTCGACCGAGGTCTGGTTGTCTGCTGCGGTAGAGAAGACCTGCGACTTAGCAGAAGGGATGGTGGTGTTCTTCTCTATAAGCTTGGTAGCCACACCACCCATAGTCTCGATACCGAGAGAAAGTGGGATGACGTCTAGGAGAAGCACGTCCTTCACATCACCAGCGAGAATACCTCCTTGGATAGCGGCACCGAGAGCGACCACCTCGTCTGGGTTGATACTCTTGTTCGGTTCCTTGCCGAAGAAGTTCTTGGCTGCCTCTGCGATGGCAGGCATACGAGTCTGACCACCGACGAGGATCACTTCGTCTATCTCAGAGACCTTGAAGGGTGAGGCTTCTACCGCTCTCTTGGTGATCTCCATAGCGCGGTCGACGAATTCTCTCGAGAGCTCCTCGAGCTTGGCACGAGTCATCTTCATCAGGAGGTGGCGAGGTCCAGAAGCGTCAGAAGTGATGAACGGGATATTGATCTCGGTCTCTGTAGCGGTCGAGAGTTCGATCTTCGCCTTCTCGGCAGCTTCGTCTAGTCTCTGGAGAGCGAGAGCGTCTGAACGCACGTCGATACCAGACTCCTTCTTGAACTCCTCTGCGATGAAGTTCAGTATCTTCTGGTCGATATCCTTGCCTCCGAGATGTGAGTCTCCGTCTGTACTCTTCACCTCGACGACGTCGTCACCCACTTCAAGTATCGAGACGTCGAAGGTCCCTCCACCGAAGTCGAAGACGGCTATCTTCTCATTCTTCTTTTTATTAAATCCATATGCGAGAGCTGCAGCTGTAGGTTCGTTGATGATACGCAAGACATCGAGTCCAGCGATCTGACCAGCATCCTTGGTCGCCTGTCTCTGTGAGTCGTTGAAGTAAGCTGGCACAGTGATGATCGCTTGAGTCACCTTCTCTCCAAGCTTGGCTTCTGCATCGCTCTTTAGCTTCTGGAGAATCTGAGCGGAGATCTCTTCTGGGCGGAAGTCCTTGTCAGACATCTGCACTACGACTCCACCACCCGCACCCTCCTTGACCTCATAAGGCACAGTGGTCTTGTCCTTCTGTACTGCAGGGTCAGAGAAGGTGTGTCCGATGAAGCGCTTGATACCGAAGACGGTGTTCTTCGGGTTCGTCACAGCCTGACGCTTGGCGAGGAGACCGACGAGACGCTCACCAGTCTTAGACACAGCAACAATAGACGGAGTGGTGCGGACGCCTTCGGCGTTCTCGAGAATCTTGGGCGCACCTGCCTCCATCACAGCCACTGCTGAGAAAGTTGTACCTAGATCAATGCCGATTATTTTTGCCATAGTTTTGTTTAATTAAATTCGCCTATTTTTACCTTGGCGGGTCTAATAATTTTCCCTGATAGTATATAACCTTTCTGCATCACTTCAAGAATCTTGTGATCCTCCTCCTCACTCTTCACAGACTCTGTCCCTATAGACTCGTGAAGTCTCGGGTCGAACTTCTCACCGAGAGGGTTTACCTCCTCGAAACCGTTTGCCTTCAAGATAGAGAGGAACTGCTTGGATATGACCTCGAGCTCCTTGTTCCCGTGAGGTAGAGAGAGCTCTAGACTGTCGAGGACCGGCATAAGTTGCTCCACAAGATCAGCTTTGGCGAACTTGAGGAACTCACCCTTCGCCTCCTCGTCTCTCTTGCGAATGTTTACAAACTCTGCCTGTGCCCTCTGCCATCCATCTAGGTACTCCTTCGCCTTCGCCTCGGCGTCCTTCACCTTACCCTTGAGCTTAGCGATAGTATCACCTTGGTATTCTTCAGAGATGACCGAGTCGTCTATACCCTCCTTATCTAACTCAATATCTTTTTCATCATCCTGCATGGTGCACACAAGATAACTTAAAATAGGGCTTAAATCAAGTGATTACTTGACAATCTATATAATTTATGCTAGTATAGCACACAGAGCATCCCGCTCACCCCTTGGAGGTAGAGAAGTGAAATATCTCATGATTCTTCTGGTCCTGCTGGTCGCATCTGTGGCCAAGGCCGAGGAGCGCACTATCGGCATCACTGGCACGGTGTACACCTTGGGCTCGTCATCGGATCTCAACTTCTATGGAGAAGCTGAGCCGATCAAGCCATGGTCCATCGGCATCATGTTCGCCGACCGCGACAAGCCCCTTCGGGCAAGCCTCGTCGTCGAACGCTTCTCCATCAACGAGAAGGTCGACGTCCACGAGATGGGCGGTTCAGACTACGGTCCGGTGAGCTACAGCAAGGGCGGAGTTGTCCGCTCGAGCAACCTCGCAGTCCGTGGTCAGATGACATGGGAAACGCCGAGACCGAAGGTACTCGACAAGCTCGGCATCCGACCGATCGCGGGCGTCTTCGGCGGAGTGGCACTCGTCACCAACCACAAGGCGTACGAGATGTACAAGTCGAGGACCTGTCTCGACGTATACCTCTGCGTTTCTGGCGACTGGCTCGAACTGAAGCCGGAAGAGGGTCACCGGCCTTACCTCGGAGTGGTCGTCGGAGCCGCGAGACGGTTCAGCGACAACGCCGAAGCTCGCCTCGAGGTCGACGCGTACAGCACCCACAACCGGAAACTGCGTGCGAACGTCACGTGGTGGCCGAGCTGGTAGAAGTTCTTCTGTGTGAAAAGGGCGAGCCACTGTGGCTCGCCCGATTCTTTTTATATCTCTTGCTCCACTGAGTCGCTCCCGCTCTTTGGAAACCCACGGTTTTCCAACGGGCTTCGCCCTGCCTTCCTCCACGGGAAAACCGGAGTTTTCCCGACCCCTTTCTCACCCTCAGTGGTCCAAAACAAAACCAGACTCTTTCGAGTCTGGTTTTTCGCTTTAGCGTTTAGACCACTGAGGGGCCTTTCTTGCTTTCTTGAGACCGAACTTACGGCGTTCCTTGGCACGAGGGTCACGCTTGAGGTAACCCTTAACCTTGAGCTTGGTACGGAGCTCTGGAGCATTCTTCTCTAGAGCACGAGCGAGACCGTGTCTTAGAGCCTGTGCTTGAGAGGACACTCCACCTCCGACGAGCTTGGCAGTGACAGTGAAGTTCTCAGTGGCATCAGCAAAGACGGCAAGGACGACATTCTGCAACTCCTTGGTTGGGAAATAGTTTTCAAATTCGCGTTCGTTGACAACGATAGTAGTCTTGGCAGCAGGAGTGATGCGAACACGAGCCACAGAAGTCTTCCTTCTTCCTACGGTCTCTATATACTTGTTTTCTTTGGTGACAGTCATATTAGTCCTTGATCTTCAGGTTCTTCATCATACGTGGGCGGAGCTTGTTCTTGGGTAGCATACCATAGACTGCGCGTCTGAGGATCTCCTTGGCGCCCTTCTCTGCAATCACCTGTTGCATACTCTGAGTCTTCAAACCTCCAGGGTAGAGAGTATGGCGGTGGTACTCCTTGTCGACGAGCTTCTTGCTGTCGAGCTTCATAGTAGAAGCAGAGAGCACCTCTACCTCTACTGCAGGGATAGTGTTCTTGGAAAAGTCAGTGCGATTCTTCCCCATGAGGATAACTGCCACTTCTGTAGCAATTCTTCCTGGCACTCTTCCCTTGGCGTCTATAGTGTATTTCTGCATGTTGGTTATACGAACTCGATTACGGCTCGAGTGGCACCGTCTGAGGCACGACGTACCATCTTGGTGATACGAGTGTATCCTCCCGCCCTCTCTTTATACCTAGGAGCAATGTCAGTTGCAATCTTCTTGGCTGCGATAGCTCCGACACGACTCTCTAGAAGACGACGAGATGCTAGTGTACCAGATTTGCCTAGAGTTACGAGTTTCTCGATCATTGGGCGGAGAGACTTAGCCTTCGCCTCGGTAGTGACGATCTTCTCCTCAGTAGCAAGCGCGTAGACCAAGGACTTCATCAGAGCTACTCTCTGGTTCTTCTCTCGACCGAATTTTCTTTTTGCCTTGTGGTACGCCATGTTGGTTTACTTAAGTGTGATACCGAACTCACCGAGGGCCTTCCTGATCTCTTGGATACCCTTAGCACCTAGACCCTCGACTTCGAGGAGATCCTTCTCCTTCTTGCGAGCAAGCCCTCCGACAGTGCGGATGTTGGCGCTAGTGAGTGCGTTTGCAGTACGAGCTGAGAGTTCAAGAGACTCGATACGAGTCTTCAAGACCTCAGGGTCAACCTCAGAACGAGTAGCAGAGGAAGCGGACTCCTTGGGAGCATCTTCTTCGACCTCAGGCTCTTCCTCCTTGAAGCCGACCACAGCCTTGAGCTGGTTGATCATAATCTCGATAGCAGTTGAGAGAGCGACAGTCGGAGTGACAGTGCCGTCAGTCTCGATAAAGACCTTAAGCTTGTTGAAGTCTGTCCTGTCACCTACGCGCATATTCTCTACTTCGTAGGAAGCGCGACGAATAGGGGTAAAGATACCATCGAGTGCGATAGCCCCGATCTCGACACGGTTCTTGTCGACCATCTCCTTCGGCATAAAGCCGAGACCCTTCTCTGCTCTGATCTCCATCTCGAGAGTTGCTGTCTTGGAAGTAAGGGTAGCAATAGGAGCATCTGGGGTAAGAACCTCAACCTGACCAGGGACCTCTAGGTCTCTCGCAGTAACAGCCTTCTCACCCTTAACCTTGAGAGTGATAATCTGAGCCTCGTCTGTAGAGAAACGCATTCTAATCTTCTTAAGATTGAGAAGGATAGTAACGACATCTTCCTTGATACCGTCGATAGTAGAGAACTCGTGCTGAACACCAGAAATCTTGACCGAAGTGATAGCTACTCCAGGAAGTGAGGAAAGGATGATGCGTCGAAGACTGTTGCCAAGGGTGTGGCCATAACCAGGGTATAGTCCCTCAATCTCGAAGACTCCGCTATCTCCAACTTCTTCGACCACTCGGGGCTTGGAGGGTAGATGTATTGTGTAATCCGCCATTGTTATAAAGTTTAAATATTTAAAATTATCTGTTATAGAACTCGATCACCACGCCCAGGTCAAAGACGTGTGCTCCACGCTCATATACCGGCTCGCCGACGACAGAGACTTCTCGAGTCTCTGCGTTGACCTTAAGCCAAGCCGGTACGTTCATCGCCTTCATCCTCTCTGCTGTCTCAGCGAACAGCGCGCTCCCTGCCGAAGCGTCACGCAAGCTCACCTTGTCTCCGTTTCTCAAGAGGACAGAAGGCACGTCCACTCGTCTACCATTGACGAGAGTGTGACCGTGGCTCGCGATCTGGCGGGCAGAGGATCTAGTCTTCGCAAGACCAGAGCGGAAGAGGACATTGTCGAGACGAGACTCAAGTGAGGTGAAGAGCTTCCCAGTTGGGTTAGTAGACTTGAGAGCCTTATCTACATAACTTCTAAACTGCTTCTCAGAGAGACCGTAAGTATAACGAGCCTTCTGCTTCTCAGTAAGAGCCTGACCGTACTCACTCTTGGCACGAGGAGGAACGGTACCAGCACGCTCCTTGCGAGAGAGTGAGAGGGCAAACTTGGCAGTCTGAGTTTTCTCAAAGACAGGGGCTCCAAGGCGGCGGGCTATTTTGAATTTAGGTCCGATTTTCATAGATATTTAAATTATGTGCGACGAGGCTTAGGAGGCTTTGGGCCATTGTGAGGCACTGGAGTCATATCTTGGATAGTAGTGAGGTTGATCCCCTTGGAGATAAATCCTCTGATAGCTGACTCGCGTCCAGAACCTACGCCCTTGACCACCACTCTCACCTCCTTGACTCCGAAGGTCTGAGCCTTGGTAGCCAGAGTCTCACCCACCTTTGCGGCAGCAAAAGGGGTGCCCTTCTTAGCACCCTTGAAGCCCAACGAACCAGAAGAAGACCAAGCGAGAGTTCCACCCTTAATGTCTGTGAGTACAAGCTTGGTGTTGTTATATGTGGATTCTACACAGAGAATACCTGTGTCGATACGCTTACCCTTGATCTTGGTAGGGGTAGCAACAGCCTCAGTAGTGGCTTCTACTTTCTTCTCTGTCTTCTCTTCGGTTGTGGTGATTTTCTTCTTGCCCATATTGATTATTTCTTCTCAGCGATCTTTCTACCGGTACCCATGGTCTTCCTGACGTTACCACGGCGAGTACGAGAGTTGGTCTTGGTCCTCTGACCGCGGACTGGGAGGCTTCTCATATGTCTCACTCCTCTGTAAGCCTTGATATCCTTGAGACGCTTGATGTTACTGGCAGTCTCTCTCTTCAAGTCACCTTCGAGCGTAACGGTCTCTATGATGGAGCGTATCTTGTTCTCCTGATCGATAGTTACGTCCTTCACCTTAAGTTCATAAGGAACTCCAGCCTCCTTGAGGATGGCCTGTGCGCGAGAACGGCCTACGCCGTAGAGCGTAGTCAAGCCGATTTCAAGACGCTTTTCGTCTGGGATGGTGATGCCGAGTATTCTCATTAGCCTTGCCTTTGCTTATGGCGGGGATTTGCCTTACAGACTACATAAACATAGCCCTTTCTTCGGACTATCTGACACTTTGCACAGATTTTCTTTACTGCCGCCTTTACTTTCATAGCAAAGGTGTATTCTAACCCAAGCCCTGTTTCTTGTCTAGTCTGAGGCTAAAGTCGCTTGATAATACGAGCCTTACCCCCATAAGGTTCAAGCTCTAGGAGGACCTTATCCCCTACCAAGACACGTATACGGTGGAGTCTCATCTTGCCTGAAAGGTAGGTGAGAATCTCCTCCTCTGTACCGTCTAGCCTTACTCTAAACATGATGTTCGGCAGGGATTCTACCACCACACCTGTCTTCTCTAAGTCTTTCTTGTTGTCCATTATTTGATTTCTAATTTCTTCACGGACACCTTATCACCCTCTAGAGGAAAAGTCGTCTTCCAAAATGGTCTAAGTGTGGCAGAGGCGGATGAGATTGTAGGGTAATTCTTCAGGATAGTAGAGAGTTCAGACTTCTTGCGTCCTAGGATATCTGACTTGAGAGCCACCTCGTCAGTACGCCAGACGAGCTTACTTTCTCCAGTAACCTTGAAGCTAATCTCATTGAGAGAGAGAAGGTTGGTTGGTGCGACACCGGCGAAGGCTAGTTCTAGAGAATCGAAGGAGACGAGCTCAACAGAATCATCCTTCGCCAGAGAGGCCTTCTTCTTGCCTAGCTCGTGGGAGAGGTCGTTCTTCTTAAACATAATACCGTATAGGTGACCGCGGAGATTGACCGTCACAGTGCTCCCACTACCAGTATTGCTCTGTGGTAGGTCCTCAAAACTGACGGATGAGAGTGTGGGGAAGAGGATAAACTCAGACGGCACCTCGGCTTGCGCCTTGGCTAGAAGTCCTTGGCTGAGGGAAGTCTTGAGCTCTGCCTTAGCCTTCTCTAAGTCTGCTGGAGCGACAGCCTTCTCCTTGCCCACAAACCCTCCAGAGATAGCAGTGGAGGAACGAGCATAGATAGTGGTGTAACGAGGAGATCCCTTGAGCCCGGGGACGGTAAAGTCAGTAGGCTCCGAGTTGTATTCAGCACCAGCGACATCTGCGTTGACCTTGACCTCAATACTCCCTGGTTGAGACTTACCCGCCACAGTCTTCTTGCCGGGGATAGTGATAGCTGTAGCGATACGGTAGATCTTGCCTGTTGGGGACTCGAAACGAGTGTTCTCGACCAACTTCTGAGGTTCGGCTGAAGCGTCGTTGTAGACCACGATCATACCGGAAGCCTTACGACTCACCGCCTGTTCTCCCGTAGCAGGGACACTCACTCCCTTATCCCCAGAGAGCTTGACCACACTATAAGTGAGCTTATCCTCACCAGTCTTGACCGCAGAGAAGATGTCGTTTGCAAACTTGAGATCTACCGACTTAGGCACATAGGAGAGAGTGCCACCCTTAAACATTGAGAGGACAGAGAAGATGAGTACCAAGATGGCGAAACCTGAAGCGAGCCAGATCTTCTTCTTGGGATTGTGTGTACGACGAGATGACTCGTGACGTTCTGCTTCGTGAGAAACTTCTTCTCTATCTTCTGCTACTCGTGCAGGACGCTTAACACCGTCGAGAGCAACTTTCTCACCCTTTTTGCTCCGACCTTCAGGGATGGGGATATTCCTGATGCTTTTCCTCCTTTCTGGCAAGATTACATCGTCGATATTTTTTGGCATAGACAAATTATAACGTACTTTTAAATTTCTGCTCACCCGCCACACTGGACATTTGTTTGTGTTCAGCCAGTTGTTTCGCAAACTTCTCCCGATCTACTGCTGTTACCTCTTCGATAATCTCGAGTGGCAAACCATAACTGGTAAAGAGGGTGAAGGGATCGGCTCCTTTCTCCACTTGCTTTAGTCCAGCTTCAAGAGCTTTCTTGAACTTCTCTATTTCTTCTCTGATTATCTTTATGGTATCAGGGTTGAAGCTGTAGAGACCCTTATAACTCTCATGCGACACCACGAGCTCTGCTACAGACTCAAGAACTTCTGGACTAGCTCCCAGTTTTCTCGCATGGACATACGAACGGCGTAATAGTCGACGGAGGATATAACCCCTATCGGTGTTCGATGGAGTTACACCATCAGCAATCATGAAAACGGATGTACGCATGTGGTCGGCGACCACTCGAGCGGACTTGAGGTCCTTCTCCTTCGGCAGTATCGCCATGAGCGGTGCAAAGAGATCTGTATCGAAGATGTTGTCCTTGTTCTGCAGAGCCATAACCAGACGCTCAAGACCGGCACCGGTATCGACATTCTGTTGAGAAAGCCTGCCTACAATACTGCCATCCTTCTTCTCATATTGCATGAAGACGTCGTTCCAGATCTCGACCACCTTCTGCTCGTCGTCCACCTTCTTGAACTCCTCCAAACTAAGATCACCGAGACCTTCTGGAGTCACGTCGTAGTACATCTCTGTATCAGGACCACATGGGCCATTGGGTCCCACACTCCACCAGTTCTTATCTGCCCCGAGGAAATAGATACGATTCTCTGGCATATACTTCTTCCAAATCTCGAAGGCCTCTGTATCCTTAGGAGCGTTATCATCTCCTTCGAAGACGGTGACATAAAGTCTCTTTGGATCGAGACCGAAACCCTCTTCCTTGGAAGTAAGGAGCTCGAAACTCCACTTGATCGCCTCTTCTTTGAAATAATCACCGAGAGACCAGTTACCAAGCATTTCGAAGAAGGTGTCATGCGTCTTGTCCCCCACTTCTTCGATATCTTGAGTGCGGACGCACTTCTGAATGTTGACCAAGCGCTTACCCTTCGGATGCTCTGCACCCATAAGGTAAGGTTGGAGAGGTTGCATCCCTGCAGTGTTGAAGAGTACTGACTTGTCGTTCTGATCAGGCACGAGAGAAGCGGAAGGGATGACAGCGTGTCCCCTCTTTTCAAAAAAATCTGCAAATCGTTTTCTTATTTCTTTTGAATTCATGCTTAGAAATATAGCATTTCGGCACTAAAAATAGAACGGCACCCGACGCTTCGCGCGTGGGGTGCCGGTGGAATCAGTGGTGAAGATGGCTTGGTGGGTAAACCATCCTCGAAGGCTGTGCGACGAGCACGACCCTGTCGAACGCCGTGATCTCGTCGCAAGCAGCGCAAACGGTGATCTCGTGACCTGCCGTCTGTCGAGACTGAGGGTGATCGCACTTGTGCGTGTCACCACATTCGAGACACCGCGTAATACCAGGGGTTTCGGTACGCCGTAGAAGCGATGGTGGATGCACACACATAGACAGACCCTCCTTGGGAACATGTCTAATCCACTAGATTACCACTCTTTTCAAAATTTGGAAATCACTCCGAAGAGTTTCTAGAAGTTTCTGATTATAAATAGCGGCTGCTGGGTGATAGAGCGGGATGAGTTTAAAGGTCTGACCTTGGAATACTTTGCCATGAAGCTCACCTATAGGAGCAAGCTCACTCTCAAATCCGTAACGACTCATCACATACATCATAGAGAAGCGTCCGAGAGTGACTACCACCTTAGGCTTAATGATCTCTATCTGCCGATCGAGGAAGGGTGCGTAGAGAGAAATCTCCTCTGGAAGAGGGTCACGGTTCTTGGGTGGACGGTCCTTCACGATGTTCGTGATATAGACATCTTCGCGCCGTACACCCACAGACTCAAGAAGGGTGTCGAGAAGTTTGCCAGATCGCCCACAGAAGGGTCTCCCCGTCTTCGCCTCATTCTCCCCCGGAGCTTCGCCGACAAACATAATTCGTGCATCACAACTCCCCTCTCCTGTAACAGGGAGATAACTATTGTCCACACGTAGAGAGTAGAGGGGAGAATCCTTGAGAACGAGTACTTCTTCCTCAATCTTCTTGAGCTCCAGAATCTTATCGCTCATACATAGGAGAAGGGATTATTTGTCTGCTAGAACTCTGTGTTCGATAAACCAGAAAAGAGTAAAGACAACTAGTGTAGCCAGAGTGGTAAAGAGGGCTAGTTGCATGAGTCCATAACCCACAGTAGCGCCGATACCTGCTGCCACCCAGAGACCCGCCGCGGTAGTGAGACCCGAGGTGTGGTCTTGGTGATGATCTCGTGCATGGAGGATAGCTCCTCCGCCGACGAACCCAATCCCGATGATCAACCCTTGCAAGATATACATCTGTCCCGGAGCAGACAAGTCGACAGCTGGACTCACTATCCGAGCAAGAGTGACGAAGAGGCACGCTCCCATCGAGACTAGTCCGTAAGTACGCACACCGGCAGTCTTGTGAGCCAGAGTTCTCTCGAGTCCCAAGACGGCACCGAGGAGAAGAGCTACTACCAGATATACAAAGGGTCCCGAGGTCAAAAGGTTTAAGGTCATAATTCGTTTATTTCATTAAGCACAGGTTCGATGATAAATTCTTGCCCCAGAAGTCTCTTCAGCACCTCCGGATCAGACTTAATATTACTACAGAGTACGACCCCACTCTCGAGAAGTTTCTTCTTCTCTGTATCAGAAAGGGTGGTGAGACAAGTGAGAGGGTGTAGCCGCTCACTCTCGATCATATCTTGGAGACTACCATGCTCAGGATAGTTCCATCCGATAAGGGTCATGTTGTTGCACTCGCCGTAGTGGATAGCAGTAGAGGAGAACTTGGTATTGGTGATAAGCCAGCTGTCTGTCACCTTGCGGTTGTCTCTACCGTAGTTGAAGACGTTTTCCCTTATATCATCGAAGCGTGCCTTGATATAGAGTGCCACCTTGATATCGGACTTGATACCAAGCTCGTTGTGGAACTTCGCCTCGACCATGATGAGCTTCTTCTCATTGTAAGCGACCACGTCCACTTCGTGTGGGACGCAACCACCGAGCACAGTCTGACGAGTCTTGCACTCGAAACCTTTGGCACGCAAGATCTCTGCTACGAAGTCCTCGAAGGGAAAGCCAGAGGGTCCAAGTTGCATCACTGCTCGGCGAAGTGAGTAACTCCTTGCCACTTTCTTGTTCAACCCTTCGAGCACAGCGAAGGCGTGCGAGTAGATATCTTGAGTGGTCATACCACTCTTGAGCTCTGGGACTACACGACTCATCACCTCCTCCACAGATTCTTCTGAGGCACCCGAGTGCAGAAGTGAGAAGCGAAGCTTCTCTGAGTCGAAGCTCTCATGCTTGCCATTCTCCTTAACTATAATGATATCTTCTGCCTCGCTTAACATAGCCCTAAGTATATCAAGAAACTATTTTATCCATCACTGCTCCTCCGAGACAGATTTCATCAGAATAGAAGACGATAGACTGCCCGAGCGAGAGTCCGCGGACCGGCTCAGCAAACTCGACCATAAGTCTCTTACCCTTAAGCGAGAGTTTGCAAGGTAGCTTCTCTCCCCTATAACGAATGCGCGCAGTGAGGTTGGGTACATCTGGCACTTGAGACCAACTTGCCTTGGTGAGAGCGATCTTGCGTGGCGAGAGTTCCACTATCTCTGACTCCTTATCAGAGACGACTAGAATATTTTTCTTAACATCTTTCCCCACAACATAGAAGGGACCACTGGTAGCACTCTTCTTCGTCACCTCGAAGCCGTGTCGCTCACCGATGGTGTAGTAGACGAGACCCTTGTGCTTGCCGATCACCTCTCCGTCAGTGTTCAAAACTTTCCCTGACTTAGTCTCGATGAAGTGCGAGAGAAACTCCTCCATAGAAACATTGCCCATGAAGCAGATCCCCTGACTATCCTTCTTCTCTGCAACAGGCAAATTGAATTTCTTCGCCAGCTTCCTTACCTCAGACTTTTGTAAATCTCCAACAGGGAACAAAACGTGTTCCAAATCATTTTTTGTCAAAGTCCACAAGAAGTAGGACTGATCTTTCTCTTTATCAAAACTTTCTAAGAGCACATGATTCTGCAGAGAAAAAACGTCACCGGACTCAGTGGAGCGTGCGTCGTCAGCAGACGACGATAGCGCGTTTTTTCGAGTAGAATCATGTGCGACTCTCGCATAATGACCAGTTGCAATAAAATCTGCACCCATCTCCTTCGCGAACTTCCAGAAGTGACCGAACTTGATCTCTCTGTTACAAAGCACGTCTGGGTTCGGCGTCCTGTTCTTCTTGTACTCATCGAGCATCTTATCTACCACCTCCTGCTTGTACTCCTTCTCAAGGTCGAGGAAGAGGAACGGTATGCCGAGAGCGATAGCCACCTTCATCGCATCTCGTCTCTCCTCTCGCCAAGTACAAGGAAGCCAGTCCGGTTGCCATGCACGGATAAAGACGCCCGTGACGTCATACCCCTGCTCCTGTAGTAGCGCCGCTGACACAGCGCTATCTACCCCACCAGAAAGTCCAACAAAAACCTTTTTCATGAAATGAGTATAGTCTGTTAACGTATTTTTCCAAAACGAAAGGCACTGGATTTCTCCAGTGCCACTTGATACCACAACTAGACTTTTGATGGGCAACCCAGGTTACCCACCCAGACCGTGCCGGTGTGATGACCAAAAAACGCCACCGGCAGGATCATGAGTAGGTACAAACGGAAGTAGTACCACTCCAACGCCATGCTCGTAGAGAAACCTCCGTCGACAAACACGATAGCGAGATAATTACTGACCATGAGCCCGGCAATGCCAAAGACCACAGTGATCGTTCGAGAAAACGGGATTTCATGATTTGCCCAGCTCCCCTTACAAAAGATGAGGAGAATGATTGTCTCCACCACCAGAAGTACGACATCGCCAGGATTACGGATGTCTGTGAGTCTGAAGTGACCACTGAGAAGCCAGCTTCCACAGAAATTCACACCGATGGCATATACCAGCAGTACGAGGAACAGCATGAACTTTTTCATCTAACTTAGCCTCCTTTCATGAAAATACACTCAAATGCCTATCTTGTCAAGTATTTCACAATATTTTGTTTGTGTTCATCAAATGTCTTCGCATAATGCATTTTCCCATCATTGCCTGTCAAATAGTAGAGATACGGAGTAGTGGTGGGATAGATAGCAGCCTTGATAGATGCGAGTCCGGGGTTATTGATAGGTTTCTCTGGTAGACCCTTGAACTCATACGTCTTCCTCTCTACGTCTACTTGGAGTAACATCCCGAGTCTTAGTCTCTTCCAGAGAATACTCGAGACCATCTCCCTATCCTTCTGATTGTTAGTCTCACCTTCGATCAGTGACGCCATCACCACAATGTCGTGGAGCGTATGTTTGGACTTCTCTATCTCGGGCAAGAGAGGCAAGACCTTACGATCGAAGTTGTCCTGCATTAGTTTGATAGTCGAGGAAGCCGTTGCAGTAAGTTGGATGAAGTATGTGTCAGGGAAGAGGTATCCCTCTGGAGCCGTGACAAGGAAGGTGGTGTTGTCGAAGAGAGTAAACCTTTCTCCAAAGAGGTCTGAGATCTTCTCGTTTGTAAATCCTTCTGGGATAGTAAGCTTGACCGTCTCCACCTTGTAATCCCCGTGGAGGATACGCCACGCGAGCTTCACAGAGCTTTCTGGAGTGTCGAAGAAGTATTGCCCCGCCTTCATCCTCCTCTCACCAGAGAGCATAATAGCCACGCTCCGGAACCAGAATGGCGAGCGGATAAACCCTTCTTGCTCTAGCAGTTGTCCTACCACGTAGAGCCCCGAACCATCGGGGATACTCAAGATAGAATCCTTGGGGAAATTTCTCGGTGGAGCAATACTCCAAATTAGAAATAAAAAAAGAATCGACACCACTCCTAGAACTATAAATTTCTTCTGCTTCGGGTCGATCATTGCTAGACAGGGAGATTGGCTGGGGCTTCGGCCTTCTTGCTTGGAGCACGACGAAGGCTCGGAGTGGTAGCGACGGCTCCTGGGAGATGGAAGAGTGTAGCAAGCTCCTCTGTAGTGAGAATGTAGGGTTTGCCAAACAAGTTCTGGTGCGGAGTGCTGAAGAAGGAACGCCTCTTGTAAGCGTCGACAAACGTAGACTGACGCTCTCTCTTGGTCCTGTCGTTGAAGTCTTCCCATGCGTGCGTGGTAGAGAAGAACTTCGGCTTGATCCCGTTCATATTGCTCGAGCCGAACTGGCGCATCGAGCCGATGATCCCCATCCCTCTCGTACTCTCGAAGGTGTCCTTGGGTGCCACGTAGAGCAGGCGGATCATCGTGTCGAAGGCGAGCTTGCCCGCGTTCCTCTGGATAGCATTTACCGTGTCGGTCTGGAGCTTAGTGAGGTTGAGGAAGCTGGCTGGCTTGTCCTTGTCTTGCTCGACCAGAGACTCTTCCTTGAGCATCTTCTTGATCTCATCCTTGATACCTCCCTGCCAGTCCTTCTTCTTGCTCAGACGACCATACATATAGTCTTCGGAAGCATGAGCTCTGATCATAATCTGAATCCCCGCCACCTCACTTGGTCCAAGTGTGCCTAGGTACTCGATCACCGGTGTGAGAGGGTCCACAATCTCTTCTTGTTCATCTCCCTTCTTCTTGTCGAGCTCATACTCGATGTATGTCTTGATAGGATACGCGTCTGGCTTGACGAGCTCAGTATTGACGGCAAAGATGCTTACCTTAGTAGGATCGTAGTGAAGCTTGAGTGCATAGTCGTCGACCTCATAGACCTCCGCTCCTGGGTACTGGGCGTAGATTCTCGCTTCGATAATCTTCTTCCACCTAGGGAAGGTCCAGATAAAGAACCTCACCTCTCCCCCCACTGCCACTATCTCGAGAGAGAACCATTCACGGAGCTTACCTTCCCAGAAGGCATCTGCTGGAGTAGAGATACCAGCGTTCTCCCAGATACCTTGGAGGACAAACTCCATAGCCGCCGGACTCTTGGGCTGGTCTTTGGGTAACTTAATCTCAAGCAGGAGGTAACCCTTCTTCTGTATCCAGAGGCGTCTTACATAGTCCATCCAATACTCCCAAGCAACCTTGACTGCGATGATAGGTGCCCACACTGGCCAGAGAGACCAGAAGATGCGTAAAGCCTTGATGAAATAAGGGTGTTTGAAAAGTGCGAACAAGTCTTCGAACATGACTTTATTCTACACTAAAACTAAAAGTTAGAAGAGAGAAACTTAGCTCGCGTTGGAATACCTGCCTTCCTTGTCCTTCTTGAAGAACTTTGGGTTCTGGAGATTGACGAGAATAGTGTTCTCCTTCACATAACGCTCCTTGAGTACCTTGTCGATAATCTTCTCCTTGGTGAGAGGACCGTCCTTGTCGATGATCTTACGGATGACATCCTTAACTACCCCAGACATATAACCCCACTCAGCAAGTGCATAGAGACCGCGTCCTACAAGGACGAAGCGTGGATCCTTGATCAGCTCGTTGTGAGTAGTGGCAACGTGAGCCTTTTTATTGAAATACTGACCGATAGCCTTCGCCACTTCCTTGAAGTGGATTGGGGAACCGTGCTTCCTGATGACGAGGAAGGCGTAGTCACGCATACCCTTGGCATTCACATTTGGAGAAGAGGTCTTGCCCCACTCACCTAGAGGGTTCTTGCCAATCTTGTGTGAGATAGAGAGCCAACGCTTGATCACTTCCTCGTTCTTGTACTTCTCATTCATATCCTTGACCTCTTCGAGGAAGTCCTCGATCAGATCACCTTCTACGACGAGTTCGTCGTCAGAGAGCTTGGAGTAAAGTTTGCGGAGAGCAGACTCAATCTTGCCCTGAAGTTGTGGGTCCACGTGCCAGCGGTGCTTGAACTCGTCGTCTTCCTTCTCCTTCTTGAACTCTTCGCCGATGACAAGTAGGAAGTGGAAATGGTTCTGTGTAGAGACGTCCTTGCTCAGGTGCTTGAGGAGATCCTTCTCAGAGACTAGACCACCAAGCTCGATGAGTATTGCCTTGAGTTCGGTAAAGACGGGTTCGAGGTCCTTATAAGCCTTGGACTTCCTGATGGTGACGAGAGAGTGGTTCTCGATCTGGCGGACACGCTCGCGAGTGATGCTGTACTTCTTGCCGATAGCGTCGAGAGTGAGACGAGTGGCCTTGGAACCGAGACCATAGCGAGAGACAATCACGTCCTGAGCACGCTTAGTGAGGACGCCCAAGAGTTTCTTGGTGGCTTCCTTCGGTTTGAAGCTGGCTGTTTTTTCTATCATGTAATCTTATTTGTATCATTACACTACTTATATGTCAATACCGTGTCAAGATACCACCAGATTGACCAATTTCCCCTTCACATAGACCCGCCTTTTGACCTCCTTATCCCCAACCCACTTTTGCACATCTGGCAACTCAAGTGCTCTCTGGTAAGCCTCATCTTCTGCCATCTCAGGAGAGGCGAGAAACTGCGCCCTGACCTTGCCGTCTATCTGTACCACGAGTGTAACTTGGTCCGACACGAGCTTGCTTTCATCCCACTTCGGCCAGATTTCAGTGTGGATAGATGTAGTGTGGCCCAGCGTGTGCCAAAGCTCTTCTGACATGTGTGGAGCGAACGGCGCGAGAAGCTTGAGTAAGGTTTCGTATTCTTCTTGAGAAATTTTCTCTCTCTTGTCGAGTTCGTTAGTAAAGATCATCAGGGCAGAGACTGCTGTATTCATCTTCATTGACGAAATTTCTTCTCCAACTTTTTTTATCGTCTGATGCATTGAAAATTCATTGGAAATTGGGAGTGGAGAATTAGAAACTTTCTGTCCCAATCTCCAAACTCTCTCGAGGAACCTTCTCACCCCCACTGCGCCGTCTGGGTTCCAAGGATAAGAGCCGACCTCGTTGTAAGGACCGATGAAAGCGAGGTACATACGCACTGTGTCAGCACCTAGACGCTCGACCTCCTTGTCTGGGTCGATAACGTTGCCCTTGGACTTACTCATCTTCTGCCCATCTGGACCCATGATGAGACCTCTGTTCATCCTCTTGAGATATGGTTCGCTCTGTGGCACTAGTCCACAGTCATAGAGAGCCTTGTGCCAGAAGCGCGAGTAGAGAAGGTGCATAGTAGTATGCTCCGAGCCGCCCGAGTAGAGATCTACGGGCAACCATTTATCGAGCTGTTCTCTAGAGGCGAAGGCTTCAGTATTTTTTGGATCCGTGTATCTAAGGTAATACCAAGAAGAGTCGACGAAGGTGTCGAGCGTATCTGTGTCTCTCTGTGCCGAGCCTCCACACTTCGGACATTTAACATTTACCCAAGATTCTGCCTTCGCAAGTGGTGACTTGCCGTCGTCGTGGGGTAGATAGTCGTCTATCTCGGGCAAGACTACAGGGAGATCAGTATCTGGTATACGAACAACTCCACAAGACTCACAATGCGCCATAGGTATCGGTACCCCCCAGTAACGTTGCCTCGAGACCACCCAGTCACGGAGTTTGAACTTAGTCACCTTATGACCGAAATCTTCGAAGCCTGCTTCTGGATAATCCTTAACAATTTGCAACTTATAAGCCTCGGCAAATTCTCTATCTCTCTCGTCATCTGCAGGTACCGCCATGATCGCTCCCGTACCGTAGTGAGGGAGGACATAGTCTGCGATAAAGACAGGTATCTCCTCTTTGTTAGCAGGATTGATAGCTTTTACTCCCTTGAGCTCGACACCTGTCTTCTCCTTACCCTCCGCACTTCTCTCTATATCCGTCTTGTTCTTGGTCTTGTTGATATAAACTTCAACTTCAGAGAAGTTAGAAATCTCTGATTTCAATTTCCCTACCAGCTCATGCTCCGGTGCAAGGACCATATAAGTCGCACCATAGATTGTGTCGGGTCGAGTGGTGAAGACCTTAACTGAAAATTGAGAATTGAGAATTGAGAACTCTATCTCTGCTCCCTCACTTCTGCCTATCCAGTTCTTCTGACTTTCCTTGATCGCCCTTGGCCAATCAAGCGCCTCGAGATCATCAATCAATCTGTCAGCATAGTCTGTAATTTTTATATTCCACTGGAGCATGTTGCGCTTCTCGACTAGTGTATCGCAACGCTCGCACTTACCGTTTATCACCTGCTCGTTAGCAAGCACGGTCAGGTCCTTGGGACACCAGTTCACCTCCCTCTCTGCTTGGTAGACCAAACCCTTGTCGAAAAGTTGGAGGAAGAGCCACTGTGTCCACTTGTAGTACTCCGGCTCACAAGTGATAACCTCCCTAGACCAGTCGAAGGACGCCCCCATCGAGCGAAGCTGGTTTCTCATATAAGCGATGTTGTCGAGAGTCCAAGTACGAGGGTTGAGTCCACGCTTGATAGCTGCGTTCTCTGCTGGGAGACCGAACGCGTCGAACCCTATAGGGAAAAAGACGTTCTTCCCTCTCATCCTCTCGAACCTCGCCTTGATATCAGGCACAGAGAAAGCGTACCAGTGACCGACGTGGAGGTTGCCAGACGGATAAGGGAACTCTACTAAGAGATACTCCTTGGGCACATCGCTTTCTTCTTGAGCCTTAGAGGTCTCCGACTTCTCCCACTCTGCTTGCCACTTCTTCTCTATTTCTTTCGGATCGTAATCTTTCACTTTTATTATTCTTACTTCCTACTCCTTACTTCTTACTACCAAATTTCTTCATCGCTACCCAGAAGAGAAGTCCGAGAGCAATAGCAAGGATAACTAGACGGATGATGTCGTTTGCCGAACTCCAGTAACGCACTGAGGCGATGACGAAGGAGAGTACACCTGCGAGAGAGAGCCCGCTCGAGATGATCTCGTTACCGGCGAAGAAGTTCCCTACTGCTACAGAGAGTGCGCCGAGGACGACGAGGATGATGAAGACGTTCTGATTGTAAGTCTTGTTGGCAGTCTCATACTCCTGCCTACAGGTGTACTGGAGGTCGCAGTAACCACGAGGTTCTACCTCACTAGCTGGCATAGGTTTAGAGTAGTAAGCGTTGTCTGTCCACTGACCACCTTGGTCTGTACAGGACTTCTGATTGTCTGGTTGGGTTACTACTTGAGATGTAGGGCAAAAAGCTTCGTACTCAGGAGCCTTGTAAGCGAGCGAGATCGCGTAGTTGAAGAAGAGGTTGAGTACGATGATAATCCCGAAGATGATAGACCACCTGCCGATGTTTGATGTGTTCATATAGATAATATAGCAAAATTTGACCCTTTTAGTAACACACCTTAAGCCGTGTTTATAGGCTGTTTTAGCTACTTGACATTAGGTATAGAATATGCTATGATAGACATAGTAGCCATTCCGGCAACCAGAGAGGAGAGCGAGATGTCTTGGAGACCCACGTGCCCGACCGGCACGGAAGTGGAGGAAGAAGTCATCGGTCACGCTCTGGTGAGTTGGAACGGTCAGTACGTTCCTTTCCATCAGAGCCTCCGGGCAGTGAAGTCTCACCAGCCGTGGGACCCGTCTGACCCCGAGCCGAGATTCGCAAGTGACCTGCACGCAAGTGTGGCGCTCGCACTCGGGCTCGATGACTGGTCAGGGCTCGAGTTCTATACCGCGGTGGGGAGTCCTCTGGACTTCTTCCACGGAGTGGACTGCTTCTTCTGCTTCAAGGGGAAGATCGTCACTATCGATCTGACGATCAACTCATCGAAGCAGGTAGCGAAGGCTGACCTCGTGGTCAACTGTAGCTACCGGGACGCGGCGATCGCATTCGCCGCTCCGGAAGTGGCGAAGCGACTGGCAGGAGGAGTGCGATGACTTACCACTCCTTCTGTCAGAAGTGCAAGCGAGTCCGGGAGCTAACGGAGAAGGAGTTCAAAAGATTCCTCTCCGCAAAGCCCTGCAAGGAACTCAACAAGAAGGAGAGGTCTGGCGAAGTACTCTACGCCAAGATCGAGTTCTCCTCTGGGTGCCCCGACTGCGTCGGGGCGAAGGGTGAAAGTAAGGTCAAGATTGTCATCGGCAAGAAGAAGAAGCCGACACAACACTGACCAGCCGGTATCACGTCACACGACGAGATACCGGTTTTCTTATATCAAAAATTCTATGACATCTCCGTCCTGCACGATGTAGTCTCGACCTTCTGTACGCAGGAGTCCCTTCTCTCGAGCCTTAGTCATAGAGCCGTTGCCAATGAGATCTTCGTACGAGACTACTTGGGCGCGGATAAACTTCTCTTGGAAGTCTGTGTGGATACTCTTCCCCGCTTCTGGTGCAGTGGCATCCCTCTTAGTCGTCCACGCCCTCGACTCGTCCTCTCCTGTGGTGAAGAAGGTGATCAGGTCGAGGAGTTTGTACGCCTCGACGATGAGTTTGTCGAGTCCGGTGCCGAAGACTGGGTCCACTTCGAGATATGGTCCGGGGATCTTATCTTTAAATTCTGGTGAGATCTGCCCGTTGACTTCAGAGACATTGAGCACGTAGAGAATCGGTTTATCTATCCCCGCCTTCTCGAGCTCCATCTTGATAATCTCAATGTCGAAGAGCGGATCCACCTTGTTGTGCACATGGATAATGTCTGAGTCCTCGAAGGTGCGCACCATCATGATGATCGCATCCACCTCGCGGATATGTGAAAGGAACTTGTTGCCCAGACCTTCTCCCTCTGAAGCTCCCTTCACGAGCCCTGCGATGTCGACGAACTCTACTACCGCAGGGATAGTCTTCTTCGACTTACTTAGGTCAGAGAGTTTCTGGAGTCTCTCATCGGGTACGGGCACTATACCGACCGAAGGGTCGATGGTGCAGAAGGGGTAGTTCTCCGCTGGCACCCCCTTCTTCGTCAACGCGTTGAAGAGCGTGGACTTCCCCACGTTTGGTAGACCGACAATGCCGACAGAAAGTTTGGACATAGGACTCTAGAGTAGCTTATTTTGACTTAGATTTATAGTATTATGTCCAAATGCAAAAGATACTGAAAAAGTTTTGGAAATATTTGCCCGAGTTTGTTTATGGCTCCATAGACGGCACTGTCACCACCTTCGCCATCATCGCCGGCGTGGCAGGAGCGAACCTCAGTTCCTCTATCGTCCTCATCCTCGGGTTCTCGAATGTCCTCGCAGACGGTTTCTCCATGGCCTCCTCCAACTATCTCTCCGAGGAGTCACATCAAGACCAGCACAAGAGCTTGGGTCACTCATTTATCTCCCCTTGGAAGACTGCTGTTGCTACCTTCGTCTCCTTTGTCACCGTGGGCTCCATACCACTCATCTCTTATGTCGTGAGTTATTTCTACCCCGAGCTTATCAGAGATGAATTCTACACAGCATCGGTTCTCACACTGCTCACCTTCTTTATCATCGGACTTATCCGAGGCAGAGTGGCAAGGGCTTCTAGTCTGAAGACCTCTCTCCAGACGTGCCTCATCGGTATCATCGCAGCCTCTGTCGCCTACGGCGTCGGCTCAGCACTCAAGAATATTGTTTAGAGCAAATTGTCCGTCTCATGGAAGATGCGCTCGGTCTCGCGAGCAATCTTGATCATCATCTCTACAGATTCTATAGGGTAATGCCCTCCTGCTGACTCATCTGAGAGCATCACCGCATCTGCTCCGTCGAGGACGGCGTTTGCCACGTCAGAAACTTCTGCACGAGTGGGCTTCTTGTTGCTGACCATCGAGAGAAGCATCTGAGTCGCCACTATCGCACCCTTGTTGTGCCAGTGAGCTTGGCGGATGAGGTTCTTCTGGATAAATGGCACTCTCTCCATAGGTACCTCGACCCCGAGATCTCCTCGAGCGATCATGATGCAGTCTGACTCGCGGATGATCTCGTCGATGTTACGCAGAGCTTGAGAGGACTCGATCTTCGACACCACTCTCGCACGACCTCGTACTATCTCTTGTACACGTCGCACATCTTCAGCCGACTGGACGAAGGAGATCGCCACATAGTCCACTCCTTGAGAGAGCCCGAACTCCAAGTCCTTGAGATCCTTCTCTGTCAGTCCGTTGAACTTGAGCGGAGTCTCCGGCACATTGACGCCCTTCCTAGAGAAGAGTGTCCCGCCTCGCACCACCTCCGCAGTGAACTCCTCTCTACCCTTCTCTATGACCATAAGCTCCATCTCACCACTCGAGAGGAAAATCGGGTGCCCCACCTCGATACTCTCTATAAGTGACGCCTCGTCGACGAAGATCTTGCCTTCCTCCTCATGAGCCACGGTGAAAATGACCTTCTCCCCCTTCTCTAGTTCCCGACCATCTTCTGGGAGCTTCCCTACACGGATCCTAGGACCTTGGAGATCTTGGAGAATAGAAACTTTCTTCCCTAGACGCTCACTCTCTCGGCGGATAATCTCCACACGCTTAATAAACTCTTCTTCTGTACAGTGAGAGAAGTTCATACGAGCCACGTCGATACCAGCCTCGACCAATTTGGACAAAACTAACTCATTCTCGGACTTGGGTCCGATTGTTGCGATCACTTTCGTTTTCATTATTTTACTTTCTTACCGTAGTTAAATACTTTTCTCTTAATCCTCTCTCGACGACCGGTGGAGTGGAAGTGCTTGAGATAACCGAACTTGTAGACACGGATAGGAGAGAACCCCGCGAACCAAAGTATCCCCTTCCTAAGCTCGTTGGTCGTATCGCCGAAGATAATCCTCTGCACTAGCGGGATAGTGTCTGAAGTGATAACCATAGTCGCACTCTTGCCCTTCAGGAGCTTCTCCCAACTGAAGTCACTGGTAAACTTGTAAGCAAACCCTGGGAGCCACACTCGGTCGAAGAGTCCCTTGAGGAGAGCTGGCATAGTAGACCACCAAGACGGGTAGAAGATGACGAAGTGGTCACACCAATTCACATCTTCTTGGAAGGAGAGGAGGTCAGGCTCAAGCTCCTGCTTCAGACGATAACCATGGTGAAGGATAGGGTCGAAGGACATGTCAGAAATATTGACCCTCCTCACTTCGTGACCCGCTTCCTCTGCTCCACGCTGGTACTCATCTGCGAGCGTGCAGTTGAAGCTATCTTCGTCTGGATGACCGAGCAATATGAAAATTTTCTTTTTCTTGTTTGAGAACATATAAAACTATCTATTGGTCATAATCTTCTGAAGCTCTGACTGATGCTCTCGCATCACAGCAAGTGTCGCCACCATCTCACTCTGACCACCCTTAACTCTCCTCTGCACCTCCTCTCCAATCTTGTTGAAGAAGTCTGGATGCGCCTCCATAGCCTTGAGAAGCATGTCTCTCTGCTCCTCGGGCACATCCTTCATCTTGTGCTTCAGAGCTTGTTTGAGGAAGAAATCTTTGATTCCCATTTCTTGATATTACCAAGTCAGGCTGTTTTCTCCAAATAATGCCTCAGTGTATAGATCCAATCCTCCTCGCCTTCTTCGTTCTCCAGCTTGGTACTCAGGAGCCACTCTAGGTAACGTCTGTCCGTCTTCAACACTTCTTCCATAGTCTTACCCTTATGTTTGCCGAAGATCATATATTTGAAGAGAGTTGGGCGACCCGAGATCTCGACCATCTTGTCTATCGTATCCTCATCTGACTCCTCGCTCTCTCGTATCTTGGCGAAAAGTCTCTTGAAGATCCCCTCAAGCACCAGCACATCTCCCTCCGCGTCGTGAGCAGAACCCTCTATCTCAAGTTCCAAGAAGTATCGTAGGAACTGAAGGTTGTATTCTGGGATCTTGTTGTCTGGGTCCAAGTATCTCGCGACACGTAGAGTGTCGATAAACTTATGCACCGAGACTCCGTCCGCCTTGAGCATCGCGATGTCGAAGAGAGCATTGTGCGCGACGAGCACCTCTTCCTTCAGAAGTTCCTGTAAGTCATTCTGCATCAGAGAGCCTTCGAAGGGAGGTTTGTCTACAAGCATCTTGTTCGTAATGTGAGTCACACTCATCGCCTTCACCGACATGAGAATCGGTGGTTTGAAGTATTCTGTCCTCACCACTCCGTCCACCTTGTAACACACTTGCACTAGACGATCCTTGAGAGGTTCGTTGCCTGTGGACTCTGTATCTAGGAAAATTAGTTTGTTCATATTATTTACTCTGGCAAAGTGCTTCGAGCGCGAGGAGATCCGCCTCGGTCGCCTTACCTGCCGTACCCTTATTGAGCTCATACATAATAGCCTGTGAGTCTGAGATGTGCTCCAGACCCAGTGCATGCCCGAGCTCATGTGCCAAGAGTCTCACCAGCTTATCGTGGTTACTGAACTCGAAGATATCTATACGTTCCCCACTCTCATCCTGTGTATAAGTCCCTCCAGCAAAGGTCTCCCCGCGAGAAGCTCCGATAGTGTTGTACTCCTCGACAGTAAGGTTGAGTTCCTTGGCCAAGGGGTTGAGCTCTGAGACTACAGCGTTGATCTCTTCTGCGAGAGCGTTGATCTTCTTCTCAGACTCCTTCAGGACCACAAGCTCTGCTTGTAACTCGACACGCTTCTTCTCGAGAGCCTCGAACTCAGAGCGTGAGCCTCTAGGGCCAGTGTTCCAATCCTTCACCGCCTGTTCGTATTCTCTATTGTGTTGGTCAAAGATGTCCACCTTTGAATCATAAGAAATTTTGGCTGACTCATAGGAACTCTTCATCTGTAAGTAGCGAGCTTGGAGCTCTTTGTATCTGACGTCATTTGTCTTGACCGTATCCTCGATATCGTCGAGCACTTGTGTCACCTGTTGTCTGTAGTCATAGACCAGATTCACTGGAAGTGTGGCATTCTCTGGAGAGTAAGTAAAAAGATTTTTCCCTGAAGAGCTTTCCCATATCTCCTCAGCCTCCTGTAGAGCCTTGAGGAAATCCTCGAAGCTCACTCCAAACCGTCTATCGAAGGTCCCGATAGAGTATGAGATGGGTTCAGAACAAGAAAAAATAGCTCTTTCTGGTACAAAATGGCTCAGTCCAAGAAGCGATACCAAGGTAAGCCAGATGGAGCTCAGTAGGTCTAACATAGGTTGACACTATTCTAGCATGCATAATTCTATGGTATAATGGACTCCGTCCAAGTTTACTAGGACTTAATTACAATAAATTTAAATTAATTTATGGTTAGAACTGCAAACGCGGCCCTTATGAAGCCGATGACCCTCTCACCAGAGCTTGAAGCCGTGGTTGGCAAGGGTCCTATGCCTCGTGGAGAAGTCGTCAAGAAGATGTGGGAATACATCAAGAAGAACGATCTTCAGAATCCTGCTAACAAGCGCAACATCTTCGCTGATGACAAGCTTATGCCTATCTTCGGCAAGAAGGAGGTAACAATGTTTGAGATGACCAAGCTTGCTTCAGGACACTTGAAGTAATCTAAGACTCGAGAACAAAAGTTAGTTAAACCCACCCTTACGGGTGGGTTTAACTTTATATAATAAGACCCCCACGCGACTCTTCGCGTGGGGGTACTGCCGGAGAAGCTAGACTCCGGAGACGAGAGAAGCGAACCTCTGGATGTTGAACGGCTTTGTCAGAAGCACAGCCCCGATCTCATCGCAGAAGTCGACCCTCTCCGGGGTAGGAAGTCCTGTCATCACGAAGATGTTCGCCCCACCCAGAAGATTATTGGCCCGAGCGATACGGATAAGCTCGATGCCAGATATGCCTGGAGACATATCCACATCGGTGATGATGGCATCGTAGCGTTTCCCCGCCATGAGCTCAACGACCGCCTCCTCGGCACTTGCAAGCACCGTAAGTTGGTGAGCCGATAACACCCGACTCAGAATCTCACGAATCCCTTCTTCGTCGTCCACGATGAGGATTCTCTTCACTTTTTAAGCCCCTCCAAAGGCTTGTTTGTTCAGACGAAACATTAGCACATTTTTATATAAAGTCAACTATCTCTCTTACAGTTCATAAACCACATCCTTCCTCTCTACGACCACCTTCCAGCCTGCTTCCTTCGCATGTTTGTATAGACCACTGTTAGGGTTGAAGCAGATCGGCTTCGCCACCATGCTCAAGAACTTGATATCAGACTCAGTATCCCCCACTCCCACAGAATCCTCTAGAGTGAGACCCTCCTTCTCTACTGCTCTCTCGAGAACCTTGTTCTTGTTCCTGATGATCTCTTCGTCCAAGATTGTACTCGTATACTTACCATCTGCGTCCACCTCATAACGCATACCGTAGACCTTGTCGAAGCCCATCTTCTTCGCGAACTCGTCTAGGACTGTCTTCGGCGAGTGCGAGATGGCGAGGATATAGTAGTCCTTCTCCTTGAGTTCCTTGATCAGGTCCCGCGTATATCTATATGTACGATCCGCGTGATGTGCCACCACGATCCTAGAAACTTCTTGCAGATCTGTGTAGCTAATCCCCACAATATATTTCATAAAGACTCTCACCACCGCCATGATGTACTCCTCGTATGTCCCCTTCCTATCCATCCAAGCCAAGTACTCCTTGTTATACTCTGTGTAAGAATCCGCGGGAAAAAGCTTCTTGTCTATGAGCACATTGACCAGCTCGATGAGTAGACTCGATCGGAAGATGGTCCCATCTACGTCAAATATAGCGACTTTCTTCATACTGGAATACTAACATATTGAGGTGGGAAACCTTGGGTGGACGATACAGGAATTGAACCTGTGACCTTACGAATGTGAATCGTACGCTCTAACCAACTGAGCTAATCGTCCCTTGTGAACACGCCACAAAAGCGCCCCGCGCTTTTGTGGACCCACGGAGAATCGCACTCCGGACTCATCCATGCCATGGATGCGTGTTACTACTATACTATGGGCCCTTTTATTAGGGCTTTATTTTGCTCCATTTTTATACTAGAATCAATCGGTTAGAAATTTAGGGCCCTTAGCTCATCTGGTAGAGCGCCTCATTTGCAATGAGGAGGTGACCGGTTCGATCCCGGTAGGGTCCACAAAATAAGAAAAGACTGGACTGCTCCAGTCTTTTCTTATTTTGTGGAGCGCGCAGCTATATTTTTGTTTGAGCGAAGCGAAAGGCAAAAATTGCGAGCGGGGGTCGCGAAAAATTTCCGTCAGGAAATTTATTTGTGATCCACTAGATCTGCATGCGAAGCATACAAATATTTATCCCAACATGTACCACTCTGGTCTGATATGGGTCAGTTTTCATAATGCTTGACATAAGTATTAAAGCGTGCTAATGTTTATAGCAGATAGAGAGGAGGTTGTGTGAAGGGCAGAGCTTACAAAGAAGGCGTTTCGTATATCGTAAGAAGCAACGAGGATGAGCCCTTGAAGATCGGGGTCTTCCTAGGAACCACTCCGCTCTCACAAGCCAGAACACCAATTCCAGTACTCCGCATCGACGGGGAGGAGTTAATGGTATTCTCTCCAATGGCAGAGTACACGGATTCGCTGTGGGAGGAACTCTCGAGACTCACCCGTAAGGAACAGTGGGATGTTGTTCATAAGTTGCACAAGGAGATCCCGTTCAAAGACTAAAAAGACCCTGAGATAATATCAACGGGTCTTTCGTATTATATTTCTTTCAAAATCTGAGCCAACCTCCCGCATTCTATTGTGAATTTGTTCCAAAAGGCATAGTCCAACTCCACCCAATTGAATAAAAGGATACCTATGCTATCCTGTCCAGCAGGAGGTGCACGATGCGCCCGATCAAGCCCAACAGAAAAGGTAGGACAAGGGTTTTGAACAAACAGACCAAGAAGGTCTGTGCGTGGTGTCCCAATAAAGCGATTTTCATCAGAAGGAGTCGGAGAACGAGGGATGGTGTTGTCGTTTTGTGTAAAAAGAGATTTGTGAAGACGGACAAGGATCACGATCTCTGTCCGCGGTGTCGCCGAAGTATCGGTGACACATACTATACAGAAAACAAGAAGAGTCGTGAGTATCGTTAGAGGGCGCTCGGCTTATACACAGCGGGCGCCCTTTCTCATATCTAACTCTTGAGAGTCAGCTTCAGACAATGTTCGACGAAGTCTTGCGGTTGCCAACCGGTAGACTCTAGAGACTGATGCAAATGTGAACCTTCGTAGAAGACCGGTACAGAGTTGGTCTCGAGGATATACACCTTCCCTCTCGGAGTGATGATGAAGTCAGAACTCGAGAAATGTCTCTGACCCAGGATCTCATGAGCCTTCTTCGCCATCTCCTCAATCTTCTTGTTCACCTCGACCGGTTGTCTACCTGTAGGTAGGAGTGCGTAGAGTCTCTCCCCCTTTGCATCCTCGATTACTGTACAAGTCGAGACTCTCCCCTTCACATACTCCTCAACTAGCACCTTAGGGGCGTGGGAGAAAGTTCTCTTGACCAAGTCCTTGAGTTCTTGGAAGGTGTGAGCCAGTCTCACCCCTAGAGCCCGAGAGCCTGTGGCAGGCTTTACCACCACAGGGTAGACGAAGGCGTGGAAGACCTTGACCAATTCATCTTCACTCACGCTCTCCTCGCTCAAGACATATGACCTAGGGGTCAGGAGGGAGTGTTCTGTATAAAGCTTTTTGGAGAAGTCTTTGTTGTAAGACAGAGCTGAGGAAAATGAGGACGGACCAATATATGGAACCATGAGGTTATCGAAGAGTTTCTGCACCTGACCATCTTCTCCGTAAGGACCGTGGACTGCGTTCCACACCACATCGACCTTACTCAAGACGTCGTGAGGTTCTGTCACAAGCCCAGCAGAGTGCCAGTCCCCATTTCTCGAGACAAAGAGATCGACTGGTTCATAAGTCTCTGGCATCTTTCGCAAGAGCGAGAGTACATAGCCACCAGTCTTGAGCGAATCATCATACGCGTGTGATGGTCCACCACGGAGCACACCAACTTTTATCTTCGACATGAACTTATTATATACGAAATCCTTTCCCACGGAGCTTCCTGTGATAACCGATGGCGAAGCGATGCGCTTCTGCATTGGCGAGGATGATCGCTTTCTCGAGAGTCTTATCCTTGAGGTCCAAGATTTCTCGAGCCTTATGCCGATCATCCTTGACCACCGAGACTACATTAATCTTGAGACCTCTCTCCTTGAGCACACTCTTCGCGACGTTGATCTGACCCACTCCTCCATCTACAACGATGAGCTCAGGTAGTCGCCACTCTCTGTGGTTGAGACGTCTCTCGAGGACTTCCCTCAGGTTCTTGGTATCGTCGTTCTTGTCTAGCTTGATTTTAAATTTCCTATACTGACTCTTCGCAGTCTCTCCATCCTCAACCACAGTCATCACCCCTACCACATCTTTACCCGAGAGATGGGCGATGTCATAAGCTTCAATTCTAAATGTCGTTGGTCGTTCGTCGTAGGTCGTAATGTCAGCCTTTATCAAAGCGATATCTTGAATGTGATCGAGGGCAAAAATCTTTTTCTTGATCTCATCCGCTTTCTCAAACTCGTGCTTCTTGGCAAACGCTTTCATCTCTTGCTCTAGAGACTTGATAAGCTTGGGCTTCTTGCCTTCGAGAAACATTTTGATATTCCTAATCTGCTTCTTGTAGTCCGTCTTCGTAATCCATCCCGCACAAGGTCCCGGACAGAGACCTAGCTGTGCGTTGAAGCAAGGTTTGTGTTTATCAGTGATCTTGCACTTCTCATCTCTGAAGGGAAAAATCTTCCTGACTATTCGCAAAGCCTCTTTGAGTTCCCCCGAGTTCGGGAACGGACCGAAGACACTATGATATATCATAGTGTTTGTTTCTAACTCTCTACCGCGTTTTATTAGTACCCGTGGGAAATCCTCTTTGGTAATCACGACGAAGTTGTAACTCTTGTCATCTTTGTCCTTGGAGTTGGCAGGAGGTTGAAGTCGCTTGATCTCGTTCGCCTCAAGTATAAGTGCCTCAAGTACCGAGTCAGTCTGCTTGTACTCGACTCTCACCGCATCCTCGAGCATCTTCTGGATCTTCGGTCCACGTGTCATCAAGATATCTCGAGCGAAGTAACTCTTGACCCTATCCTTCAAGGAAGTTGCTTTGCCTACATACAAAATCTTCCCCTTTTTATCTAAGAAGTAATACACCCCCGGCGCATCTGGTAAGTTAAAATTCTTGAGCTCTTGACTTTTCATCTATTATAGTATATACTATATAGAGACATTTTCAACCGCTTCGATTCATGGAGGCTGGCATGGCACAGAAGGGCATTCTCAAGGCGAACCGCTTTCAGATCAGCAAGAAAGAGGAACTCCGTCTCAGTCTCCAGGAGGAGCAGGAAGATGCGGAGGAACTTGACCACTTTTTCGAATCTGAGCGCGAGGATGGGCACATCTACCCCTTCTTCGATGAAGAGGAGCCTGCGCTCAGGAGATACGATCCCTACGAGTATGACGACCTCGACTATGAGGCCGGACTCCGGCATCCGTACTACGCGGACGCCTACTAGTTCTGAGAGACGGCCCGAGCAACGACTGCTCGGGTCGGTTTTTATTTCTTCTTCAAAGCTTTCCTAAGATATTTTGCTGTATGCGTATCAGCTCCCGCCACTTCTTCTGGAGTACCCTTGGCAACAAGATCACCTCCCCCATCACCTCCCTCAGGACCGATGTCGAGGATATAGTCTGCACTCTTGATGACATCCATATTGTGCTCGATGACGAGCACGGTGTTGCCCTTGTCCACGAGCTTCTGGAGGATCTCGATGAGCTTTCTCACATCTTCGTAGTGGAGACCGATAGTCGGCTCGTCGAGGATATAGATCGTCTTCTCCACATGAGGACGATAGAGTTCTGATGCCACCTTCACTCTCTGTGCCTCACCACCAGAGAGAGTAGTCGCAGACTGACCGAGTGCAAGGTATCCGAGACCCACGTCGTTCATCGACTTGAGTCTGTCGTAGATAGCTGGGATATCTTCGAAGAAGCTTAGTGCCTCCTCGATAGTCATCTCAAGCACTTGGTGGATATTCTTGCCCTTGTACTTCACCTCCAGAGTCTCTTTCATAAACCTCTTACCACCACAGACATCACAAGGCACATAGACTGTCGGGAGGAAGTGCATCTCCACCTCTATCATCCCGTTACCCTGACAAGTCTCACACCTACCACCCTTCACGTTGAAGGAGAACCTGTTCGGCTTCCAACCACGCGCTCGCGCCTCAGACGACTCGGCGAAGAGCTCTCGGATAAAGGTCCACGCACCCGTATATGTCGCGGGGTTCGAGCGAGGAGTGCGACCGATGGGCGACTGGTCGATCATGATAGCTCGACCCAGATACTCTGAGCCATTGAAGCTCTGACAGTTATAAGTCTGTGCACTTCTGTATCGCCTATCGAGACGAGCCTGTAAGTTTTTATAAAGGATCTCGTAGACGAAGGAGGACTTACCAGAGCCCGAGACACCAGTCACGACGATGAGTCTGTGGAGTGGGATGTCGACGTTTAAGTGTTTGATATTGAAAATTTTCCCAGCTCTAATCTGGATCATCCCCTTCTCTGACTCACGACGCTTCTCTGGTAAATCTATCTTGGTCTCACCACGCAGATAAGAAAGGGTGAGAGACCCGCTCTTGTTCTTCGGAGCTGTCAGGAGATCGTCGAGATAATCTGCCACCACAACCTCACCACCGTGCGTACCAGCCCCCGGTCCTATATCGATGAGATAATCTGATGCATAGATAGTGTCCTCGTCGTGTTCGACGATGAGGATGGTGTTGCCGAGGTCGCGGAGATTGAGCAAGGTCTGGATCAGTCTGTCGTTGTCTCTAGAGTGGAGACCGATAGTCGGCTCGTCGAGCACGTAGAGTGCACCCACGAGTCCAGAACCAAGTTGTGAGGCAAGACGGATACGCTGAGCCTCACCACCAGAGAGTGTGTGTGCGCGACGGCTGAGAGAGAGATAGTCTATACCCACGTTGAGCATGAAGGAGAGTCGTGCCTCAATCTCCTTGGTCACCACTTTAGAAATATTTTTCTCTCTCGCAGTAAGCTTGAGCTTCTTGAAAAACTCATCTGCTTCCTTGATAGACATGGCAGTGAGGTCGACGATATTCTTGCCTCCGACAAGCACGTGGAGAGCCTCTGCTCTCAGACGCTTACCCTCACAAGCTTCACACGGTTCTGTACCGAAGAGGTACTTGGTCCCCAAGCCGTTACAAGTCGGACACGCACCGTAAGGCGAGTTGAAGGAGAAGAGTCTCGGCTCAATCTCGGGGAAGGAGAAGCCATCCTTGGGGCACGCCCACTTGGCAGACATCAGGAACTCTTCCTTACTCTGCTCTTTCAAGCTCATGTCTCTGAACTTCAGGACAAGGAGTCCATCAGACTCACTCACAGCCTTCTCTATCGCCTCACTCAAACGCTCATGGGCTGACTTCTCATCACTCTTAAAATCTTCTACTGAGATAGAGTCGACGAGGACAGAGATCTCATGCTTCTTGGTCTTGGTAAGTGCAATACGCTCACGGAGAGACTTCCTCTCGCCGTCGACAAGCACTTCTGAGTAACCCTTACCCAAGAGGTCGTAGAGAAGCTGGTAGTACTCACCCTTCCTCCCACGCACTATCGGAGAGAAGATCTCTGCGTAGATTGGCAACTCAAGCTTCTTGGCTTTCGGCTTACTGGCTTGGTATTCAGAAATTTTCTCCAAGACGAAGTTCTTGATCTCTTCGTTACTTAGTTTCTTGATCTCCGTCCCACAGACTAGACAATGTGGTCTACCGATACGCGCATAGAGGATACGCAGATAGTCGTAGATCTCGGTGATGGTGGCGACAGTCGAGCGAGGATTGTTGGAGCGCGACTTCTGGTCGATAGAGATAGCCGGAGAGAGACCTACGATCTCGTCTACATCTGGCTTCTGCATCTGACGGAGGAACTGCCTCGCATAGCTTGAGAGCGACTCGACATAACGACGCTGACCTTCGGCGAAGATGGTATCGAAGGCAAGAGATGACTTGCCCGAGCCCGAGAGTCCTGTAAAGACCACCATCTTGTTGCGCGGCATCTCAACCGTAATGTTCTTAAGGTTGTGAGTACGAGCACCTCGTACGATTATTTTGTCCTCCGATTTATGGTCCTTTTTCATACAGGTAAATCCCCTGCCACTTAGGCTATAGGGGGTATATAGAACAGGTAGATACTAACACATAGACTATTTTTATAAAACGAAAGCGGGTCACGATGACCCGCCCTTAGAACTGACACGCTGTCTGTCATCCTGCTGAATCCTCAGCACGGTCATGAGCAGGCAGGAAAAAAAGATGGACCCCGGAACTCCGAGCACCCACCACATCGTCAACTCCTGATGATCGACAGGTTGCACGGGATAGGCGATGTTCTGATACACCATCCCGAAGAAAAATACGGAGACGACGACAGCGACAATCTTTGCAAACATAGACCCTCCAGTCCAGAAATCACGGTACTACTTTTTCAACCTACTTTCAAGTGCCTTGATCTCATCACGGATGATAGCTGCAGTCTCGAAGTCGAGGTTCTTGACCGCTTCCTCCATCTCCCGAGTCTTCTCCTTGATCACTTTCTTTGGAGCTTTTTTGAAAAGTTTCTCATCTGTCTCTAGAAGCAGGTTCACTGCTTGGTGGTGCTCACGCTCTAGCGTTTCTGTAATGTCCTTGATCTTCTTGATAATCGTCTTGGGAGTGATCCCATGCTTCGTATTATATGCAGTCTGGATAGCACGACGTCGAGCTGTCTCGTCTATCGCGTTCTTCATCGAGCCTGTCATGTTATCTGCGTAGAGGATCACTCGCCCGAGGACATTTCTCGCTGCACGACCAATGATCTGGATAAGTGCCGATTCACTACGGAGGAAACCTTCCTTGTCTGCGTCGAGAATACCGATCAGTGTCACTTCGGGTAAGTCGAGCCCTTCCCGGAGGAGGTTTACTCCCACGATGACATCGAACTCTCCCTTGCGTAAACTGGTCAAAATTTCGATACGCTGGATAGTCTTGATGTCACTATGTAGATACTCTGCTTTGATTTTCTTCTCTTTGAGATATTCAGAGAGATCTTCTGCCATCCTCTTGGTCAGAGTGGTAGCGATGACACGACCCCCCTTCTCTATCGCCTTCTCTGCCTCGGCGATGAAGTCTACGATCTGCCCCTTGTAACTTCCCTTCTCTTGTATAGGACGGACGATAATCTCTGGGTCGATCAGTCCTGTCGGACGGATGATCTGCTCCACCACTTTCTGACTCTTCTCCTTCTCATACTTACTCGGAGTGGCAGAGGTGAAGATCACTTGACCCACTCGCTTCTCGAACTCGTCGAACTTGAGCGGTCTGTTGTCCTTGGCACTTGGGAGACGGAAGCCATGCTCCACCAGAGTCTCCTTGCGAGATCTGTCTCCAGCATACATACCACCAATCTGTGGCACAGAGACGTGCGACTCGTCGATGATAGTGAGGAAGTCTGCTGAGCCGTCCGCCTTCTTGGGAAAGTAGTCGAGGAGAGTATAGGGTGCTTCCCCTGCAGACTTGCCGGTGAAGTGTCTGGAGTAGTTCTCGATCCCGTTGGTATAGCCCACCTCGCGGATCATAGCGAGGTCATAGCTCGTGCGTCGCTTGAGCCTCTCAGCTTCGAGAAGCTTGCCTCCATCTTGGAGTTCGACCAGACGCTTATCGAGCTCAGTCTTGATACTCTTGAGAGCCTTCTCCTGTGCCTTATCTCCAGTGATGAAGTGCTTCGCAGGAAAGAGGAAGAAAACTTCCACTTCATTGATAATAGTGCGAGAAGTAGCATCGATCCGCTTGATGGCACTCACCTGCCCAGCCTCAAGCTCGATGCGATAAATGATCCGCTCAGAGACAGGCATGATCTCGATGACATTGCCCAGTGCGCGGAACTGTCCTGACTTCAAGTCAGAGTTAGTGCGAGTATAGTGGATGTCGATCAGCTCTCGGATAAAGTCCGCTCGACTCCTGACATCCCCCTTCGAGATTTTCAAATTCACTTTTTCGTATTCTATCGGGTCACCCAAGCCGTAGATACAAGACACCGAGGCGACGATAATGACATCCTTCCTCGTAAGCAGTGCTTGAGTCGAGGCATGTCGCAGACGCTCGATCTCTTCGTTGATCATCGCCTCCTTCTCGATATAAGTATCGGAGTGAGGGATGTAGGCTTCTGGCTGATAGTAGTCGTAGTAAGAGACGAAGTAATGCACTGCGTTGTCTGGGAAGAACTCTCGGTACTCCTGTGCGAGTTGAGCTGCAAGAGTCTTGTTGTGGGCTATGACAAGAGTGGGTTTACCTATCTCTGCGATGACGTTCGCCGCGGTGAAGGTCTTACCAGAGCCTGTGACACCCAGAAGAGTCTGGTGTGAGAGACCAGACTTAAGACCTGACACTAGCTCCTTGATCGCCTTAGGCTGATCTCCAGCTGGTGAGAATTCGTTATTGATTTTGAAAACTGACATTGCGCTTAGTATAAGACTTTCTTACCAATAAGAAAGCGGCGGACAACTGTGTCCGCCGCGAATCGATTAGAGAGCGAATCTATACTCGTACACAGATCCACGAGCTCTCTGAGAACGATCAAGACGACGAGCTTCCCTGCGAATCTTCTGTTTCCCCTGAAAGACAGGGACCGACAGAAAATCGACAGCGTAGACATCGTACTGATGCGCCTCTCTGCTTCCATCGGGAAGCTCAAGCCAGACCGTTCGCCCGTGGAGACACCCCTTGTGACCCTTCTTGCGAATCAAGTCCTTGACCGTGACACGCTTGTCACCGTGCTTTGTGGTGAAGAACACTCGTTCATCAATCATACGCTCTCCTTGGTTGAAAGAACTAAAAACTACTGAGACAAAAACATGACGAGCCCCGAACTAGTTCGGGGCTCGTCTCTGGTTTCGTCTAGATTCGGGATTTAGGCGACACCAACGAGCCCCTTCTCAATGATGAGAAAGAGAGGCTTTACGTAGGTAAATGTCTGCCAAAATCCTTGCATAAAAAATATCCTACCACGATATCTGGCTTATGCAACCACTTATCCACTATTGACTCTTACGCAGATTTGAAGAGAATGTGTGCTAGAGATGGCGAAAGGTCCAAGGTCTTAAGGTGCGACCAATGTCTCACCATACGCAACCGCGTAGGCCATAGACGATCCCAAGCCTATATCTACCCCGAGAGAAGTCGGGTTTCCCACCGGTAACGGTGATGGATACTTACCACAGTGCCCGAGGGCGAGGGCGAGGTACACTCACCTCGACAGAGAGAGGGGTGGTAAGACACCCCAGTGGGATAAAGACTTCTTAACCTTTATTTATCTAAAGGGGGGACAGATCAGTTCGAAAAGGGTCGCAAGCGCGCGACCCTTTTGCTTATCTATATTTGGCAAGAAACTCTTTCTTAAACTCTGCAAATGTCCCTTCGAGGATATGCTCACGCATTTTCTTCACCAAGTTGATGATGAAGTAAAGATTGTGGATAGAGCCCAGAGTCCCTCCGAGCATCTCGTGTGCACGATAGAGGTGACACATATAGGCTCTAGAATAATTCTTACAAACAGAGCAACCACACTCTGCATCAATCGGTCCCAGATCTTCTCTAAACTCTGCGTTCCGTATATTGATCTTCCCTCTCGAGGTGTAGAGTGTGCCTCCCCTACCATTCCTCGTTGGAGCTACGCAGTCGAAGAGGTCCACTCCGTTCTCTACACCCATAAAGAGATCTTCCGGCTCACCTATACCAAGCAAGTGTCTCGGCTTATCCTTAGGCAATATTTCGTTGACCCACTTCACCGCGGTCTCCATGTCCTCTTTGGCGAAACTCCCGCCGATACCGAACCCATCGAAGTCGAGTGAGCCGATAAATTCTGCTGATCTCTTGCGCAGAGACTCTTCTCTCCCACCCTGCACAATACCCATAAGTGCCTGATACTCATGATTCGGCTTAGACTTATGGTAATCCAGAGACCTCTGTGCCCAACGATGTGTTCTCTCGAGCGCTTCTTCTTGATATCTAAAGTCTTCTGTGGGAGAAGTGCACTCGTCGAAGGCGAAGATGATATCTGCTCCGAGGTTGTGCTGGATCTCGATACTCTTCTCCGGAGTGATGTAGTGGAGTGTGCCATCGTGGTGCGAGCGGAAGGAAACTCCGTCTGCTCCGATCTTTGCCAGTCTCGGCATCTCGCTATCAAGACTACGCTCGGCAATCATCTGCGATGGATCCGTGATCTTCACAATCTTCCCCAGTTCCTTGCCATACGCTGCGCCGAGTGAGAAGACTTGGAACCCTCCCGAGTCGGTCATCGTGGGACCATACCAGTTCATAAACTTCTGAAGTCCACCGAACTTCCTCACCCTCTCATCACCCGGCTCGAGATAGAGGTGGTAAGTATTGGCAAGCACAACCTGTGCCCCTGTTTCTAGAATCTGCTCTGGAGTCAGAGCCTTCACACTCGCCTTCGTCCCCACACTGACAAAAGCCGGAGTCTCTATCACTCCGTGTGGTGTCTCGATCCTCCCCGCTCGCCCAAGAGCATTGGGAACCTCTTTAATTATCTCAAACTTAATCGGCTTCACTTATCTCTTCGCAATAATAGACTTCTTGTAAGTATCAAGGTGTTCGAGAGCAATGCCGGTACCCTTGGCGACACAGAAGTAAGCGTCCTTGGCGAGCACGGCCTTCACTCCAGTACGGCGGAACATGAGTTCGGGGAAGTTCCTGAGTTGAGAAGAACCTCCAGTCATGATGATCCCTCTGTCGATAATATCAGAAGAGAGTTCTGGTGGAGTTTCTTGGAGAACATCCTTGACCGCCTTGACCATCTCGCGCAGTTCCTTGCCTATCGCCTTGACCACGTCGTTGGTCTTCATATCTATAGTACGAGGGAGTCCGAGCACGAAGTCGCGACCCTTGACCTGCATCGAGAGCTCCTCATCCACAGGAGTAGCAGAACCAATCTTGATCTTGATATCCTCTGCCATCTTGTCTCCGATGACGAGGTTGAAGTTCTTCTTCACATAATCGGCGATAGCCACATCTAGCTTGTTCCCTGCCACCTTCACAGAAGTAGAGGCGACGATACCACCGAGAGAGATGACTGCCACATCTGTCGTACCGCCACCGATGTCGACAATCATATGTCCCGCTGCTTCCTGTATAGGGATACCAGCACCGATAGCCGCGAGAATCGGCTCCTTGACCACGTAGGCATTCTTCGCCCCAGCCTTGACCGCCGCTTCTACCACTGCACGTCTCTCAGTCGAGGTTACTCCAGCAGGCACAGAGATGAGTACGTCGGGTTTGAAGATGTTCCACTTGCCCAGAGTCTTGTCGATATAGTATCGGAGCATTGCCTCGGTCACACGATAATCTGCGATCACTCCATCCTTCATCGGGCGATAAGCGATGATGTCTCCGGGTGTACGACCGATCATAGACTTCGCTTCTGCTCCTATAGCGAGGATCTTGTTGTTAGAGGAAACTGCCACCACCGAAGGTTCGTTGAGCACTATCCCCTTGCCTGGGACAAAGACAAGGATATTGGTAGTGCCGAGATCGATGCCAAGTTTTCTAGCCATTTAGGCACCATGATACTATAACGAGATGAAAGAGAAAGCAGGAGAAAAGACCTATCTCATAGAGGTCACACCCATCGGCAAGAGTCCTGCCCAAGGTCCTCTCTCCTACTTCTCGACCACCAAGCTATCAGCAGGCGACATCGTGAGAGTGCCGATCCGCACAAGCTCTGTGCCCTCTGTCGTTTTGAACTGTAGGAACGCTCTCTCGGCTCGCTCAGATATAAGACGAGCTGGCTACCTGCTCAAGAAGATCCGCAAGTCAGACATCACTAGAGTCTCTATCGCCAGAGAAACTCTCGATGCTCTCGAGCACACTGCCCGCTTCTACGCCACGTCAGTAGGTACGCTGATAGGCACTCTGATGCCGAAAATTTTTCTCGAAGATCTAAATACTTTCCTCAAACGTACAGGGAAGTGTAGGAAGAAGGGTGAAGGTGAATACTCTCGAGAAACGCTTCTCCTTCAGATGGACAGAGAGGAGCGCTTCGGACAATATCGTGCACTCGTGAGATCTTCCTTCGCTCGCGGAGCCTCAGTAATGTTTATCGTCCCCACTCACCTAGACATCGAGAGAGCGAGAGCTGACCTTTCCCGCGGGATCACAGAGTTTGTCCACACTTGGAGTCTAAGTAGCAAGAAAAAGGAGATAAAACAATCTTGGGTCAGGGCTCTAGAGGAGAGTCACCCTATACTTCTTATCACCACACCGGCTGGACTCCTCTTCCCTCGAGCCGATATAGACACCGTTATCCTCGAGAGAGAAAACTCTCGCGCTTACCGCACTCTCACTAGACCCTTCATACATATGAAGACCTTTATAGAAGCGTGGGCCAAGAATGCTGACCATCTCCTAGTCCTCGGTGACTCCGTACTCTCACTTGAGAGCCTCTGGAGAGAGAAGAGTGGCGCCTACGGTGAGTCCGCCTTCTTGCGTTGGCGCATCCCAGCAGTTCCTACCCCTCTGATAGACGTGAAGAGTAAGCAAAATGAGAATGGTCGATTCGAAATCTTTTCTCCCGAGTTGAGAGAACTTATAACCAAGGCGGTAAGTAATAGAGAAAAAATCTTCCTCTTCGGCGCAAGGAAGGGTCTAGCTCCCTCCACTGTCTGTGGAGACTGTGGTACCGTACTTCCCTGTCTCAACTGTGGAGCACCTGTAGTACTCCATCGACGAGGAGAAGTAAGTGTCTACATCTGTCACGCTTGTGGTGGTAGACGTGAGAGTATGACCACTTGTGGATACTGTGGTAGTTGGAAACTCGTCCCACTAGGTATCGGTACCGCCGAGATTGCTCGACAAGCACACGAGCTTTTCCCACACACGCCAATCCACATCTTGGACAAGGACCACGCTCCCACAGACGCAAAAGCGCGAACCACAACCAAGAAGTTCCAAGAAGAAGGTGGAATACTCGTGGGTACAGAACTCGCCTTCTACCACATAGACAAGATTCCTTATAGCGCCGTAGTCTCTCTGGACGCGCTCTTCTCTATCCCAGACTTCGCCATAAACGAACGCATCTTCTACATCGTCAGTCGTCTACGCGAGTCCACGGAGAAAGAGTGTCTGGTCCAGACTAGAAACATCGGCAAACAGATCCTCGCCTGGGCATCCCTTGGAGTAATCTCTGACTTCTACCAGAGTGAGATCGAAGAGAGAGAGTCACTACTCTACCCACCTTTCTCGATCTTTATCAAAATAAGCATGCTAGAGAAAGGTTCCGCAAATGATCTGACCAAACTCAAGGAACGCTTAGACAGATTTAAACCAGATATATATAGAGATTCACTGGTAATCAGACTACCCAGAAGTCTGTGGCCGCTAGAGGAGCTCACCAGAGAACTATCGTTGCTACCACCACACTTTTCTATTAAAGTGGACCCTGAGAGCATACTATAAAATGCCCAGAACCAAGACCAACAAACCCATACTAGACCGAGATGCCAAGATCTTGCGAGAGGTCGCCCTACCTGTATCTGAGAAAGATTTCGGTAGCAAGAAACTCCACACTACGATTGAGAAGATGAGGAAGGCACTACACGAGCAAGAAGACGGTGTCGCTATCGCCGCTCCACAGATTGGAGTAGGGTTAAGGATCTTCGTCGTCGCAGGTACAGCTGTCGCCATGTCTCAGAAGAAGGAGATCGACTCAGAACGCGAACTCGAGGACCTCGTCTTCATCAACCCTGAGATACTCAAAGTCTCTAAGAAAAAGAGCCCCATGGAGGAAGGGTGCCTCTCTGTCCGCTGGCTCTATGGTCACGTACTGAGACACGAGAAGGTCACCATAAGAGCTCGCGACGAGTCAGGCAAGGAGAAGACCGCTGGCGCCTCTGGACTCCTAGCACAAATCTTCCAACATGAGATAGACCACTTAAACGGCATCCTATTTATCGACAAGGCCGAGAACGTGCGCGACCTTCCACCCACAAAATAAATATGAACAACTCTAATATAAAATTCGTTTTCTTCGGCAACTCACGCGTCTCTCACTATGTGCTAGAGGAACTCGAGAAGGCAGGGTTCTCCCCCATCTTCTCGGTGACTTCTGCCAAGGACCCTCTGCCAGAGCTAGACTACTTGCGAGCTCTAGAAGCAGACGTCTTTGTCGTCGCAGCCTTCGGCAAGATCTTGCCTCAAGATCTCCTAGATATACCCAAGCATGGTTCATTGAACGTCCACCCCTCTGTCCTACCAGAACTCCGCGGACCAGCTCCTATCCAAGGCTCGATACTCGGACTGGGAGGACAATCGGGGCGGGACCCAATTGTCGGAGTCACTATCATCAAGATGGATGAGAAGATGGACCACGGACCCATCCTTGCCCAAGAGAAAGTCCCCCTCTCTCCTTGGCCAGACCATTACGCTGTAGTAGAGGAGAAGCTCGCTCGTCGCGGTGGAGAGATCCTTGCCGAACTTCTACCTAAGTGGATAAGAGGAGAAGTAGCAGAGAAGATACAGGACCACGACCAAGCCACTTTTATAAAAATGATCAAGAAAGAAGACGGGCAGATCGACTTCAACGATCCTGCGGAGACAAACTATCGCAAGGTCCTAGCTTACAGCACTTGGCCCCAAGCGTACTTCTTCTTCACCACCAAGAATGGCAAGGAACTTCGTATCGTGGTCAAGGATGCAGAGATACAAGATGGCAAATTTGTACCCACTAGAGTAATCCCTGAGGGTAAGCGAGAAATGGTCTGGCAAGATTTCCTCAGAGGCAACAGTTAGATCTGCCTACCTCTTATCAAGCTGAGAAAATAGCTCCTCATCAGAAATAGTGCCGAGGTTAGTGTAGTTTGCTTCTACTCTAGCGAGGAAGAAGAGGATGCCCGCAGACATAAACCCTCCAACCAAGACCGATATAGACACCCATGGAGTCGCCTTCTGTCTGAGATAGTTCATGACTTCTTCTTGAAAATATTTATACCTCTCATCATATCCTTGATGATACGGGCACCTTTTCTAGTAATAGTCTCCTTCTTGCCCTTCTCTTGGAGAGCGTTTTGGGTGATATCCTCTTTCACCATATCGATAGCTGAGTAGAGGTCACCCTGCTCAGAGACGGCGTAGAGATCTAGACCTGCTCCGACGATGTGCACTTCGGCTCGGAAGATGTCTCCAGACTTGTGATGCTGGGTGCTCCTGCCCACTTCTACCTGTGCGACAGCGTCTACATGCTCACCGATGTACTTGCTGACAGCAGAGATCTTTTTCTCGACATAAGCCGAGATCGCCGGTGTCAGATCAATATTGGTTGCCTTGATGTTAATCTTCATAACTTAATTATAACTCAAAATTAAAGTGGTCAGTCAAAGAGATCTATCAGATACTTGTCTATCTCTCGTTGGTCCAGATCGTAGAAATGCTTCTTGTCATCATGAAGTCTAGTAGCAAGACCTACACCTACATAGCGCCAGTGCCACGGCTCGAACTTGTAGTAAGTATTGTCACTAGGATACGAGAGGATAAAGCCGTAACGGTGCGCATTATCCAAGAGCCATTTGTACGCTGGGTCTGAGCCGAAGGCGGTGAAGTTTGCCCCCAACTTCTCTGTGGTGAAGTCGAGTGCTGTCCCCAACTGATGCTCAGAGTAGCCCTGATCTGCAGAGAACTTATTGGCACCTGAGCCATAACTCACCACGTAGCTAGACTTGAGCGAGGACTGGGTAGCAAACGAGCGGTAAGCAGAAGCCACCATAAGCTTAACCCCATCTCTGTGAGCTCTATCGAGAAGGTCTCTCAGATACGGCCACACTTTGGAATAGACCATGTAATTCTTGGTCGTAGAGACTAGATACTTGTCGTCTATATCAGAGAGATTTGGTGGAATATAGTTCTCATTGAGAAAATAGATCTTCGAGTACTTCTTGAGAAGTTCTTCGTCTGTCTGACTGAGCTTCTCTAGAGTACCTACAGTGTTGGCTATGTCTCCAATCTGCCCGCCGAGAGAGTCGATAATCTCCTCTCTCGCTCTCACCTCTCGCACTAGAGCGTACTTCTCTGTCCGAGCATTCTCAAGCTCGAGAAGGATCTGTGCCTTATCTACTTCGCCCATCTCATAAGTACGATAGCCGAAGAAAGCGAGCCCAACCAAGACAACAGCTCCCACTACCGCAGATGGCCAGCCGTTCAACTTCTCATAAAGACGTTTGTCCATTTGGATACAGAATATCACACCAAGACCTCTATAGAGTATGCGATCTTATCCCCTTGGTAGACTCCCTCCTTCTTCCTCACCTCAGCCTTGAGTGGGAGGATATAGGACTCGGACTTCTTGTCGTAGAAGATAGACGTGTGCCATGTGCACTTCCCAAGGATGACCTCGACTGGAAGCGAACTCCACCCCCTCTGCTTGAGACGAAACTTCTTCCTAAGTTCTTGAGATTTAGGCTTCGGCAGATGCGTCAGGTGCCACGGTGCCGACCCCGGCCAGACAATCACCTCCGTACGGAGCTTGTGCTTCATACCGAAGAGTATAACAAAGACAGGAAGCCAACGAGAATCTACTTGTCCTCTGGCTCAGCGTCGAATCGCGCCTTATTTTCTACCTCCCACTTCTGCATGTCTGCTTTCTGATCCTCTTTTGACCTCTCTGACTGAAGCTTCATAAACTCAGCGTGCTTCTCGGCGTAGTGAGGCTTTATAGCTTTCATCCAGTCTTCAAATGTCTCGCCTTGGACCTTGTAATCACAGATGTCACATCTAAGTGTTTTCATATTTTGTGTAAGTTAGAGAATTAGATATTAAGTTAGAATCAGTATTCTAGTATTACACCTATCAGTAAAGATAATATGAAGTTGTAGATATTTTAATTGCTGGTAAGACTATCTTCTTCTACTCCTTATGATGTAAAAGATACCTGCGATAGCCAGTAGAAGTCCGAGTCCTTGAGCACCGGGGCTGTCGTCGTACCCACCGAAGACAACCAAAAATATTCCAAATGGTATAGCGAGGATCGAGCAGAGTAATTTAATTTTATTCATAGATTAATACTAAGATGAAAGGCTGACAAAGTACAAAAGTGGCAAATATCCTATCTATGGATACAATAAACAAGTGATGTTATAGTGCAGTTCGAGAAAAGTTCTTTGAGAAAGAGAAAAATATAGAATTTTTAGCTCCGCGATAGCTCAGTCGGTAGAGCGCCTCCCTGTTAAGGAGGATGTCCCAGGTTCGAGCCCTGGTCGCGGAGCTAAGTATTCTATATTTATATGACCAGGGCGAGAAAGCCGGAGCACGACGGTGCGAGGCAGGGTCGTGCGAATTTTCAACAGAAAATTACGCCTGACCGAGCCCTGGTCGCGGAGCTGAGAATTTGGTATTTAATAACTATATCTTGACAAGATATTAATTAAATGTAGAATGCCGTACGGAATTAGAGTTGCAATGGGTTAATCTTTTCTTTCCTCTGAATAGAGTCAAAAGGAGTCAGACAGTATGCACACAGTGGTAACCGGTACCAGCCTCCTCGCCCGCATCGCGGAGTTTAACCTCGCCGAAGCACCGGCTCAGAACCTCGATCCTGTTGGATCGAACGACAAGGTGATTGGCACCCTCAGCCCCATCCTTCAGGGCTTCAGTCTCGTCCTCAGGGAGATTGGCGAGGAAGCCTTCAAGCTCAGGAACGAAGCTCGTCTTGCAGTCAGCAAGCATGCCGAGACCTGTACGGGAGAGAATGATGAAGCTTGCAAGGCAATCCTCAAGCAGTTCAACGAGGCAGAAGAGGCGATGAACACAGCAAACACCGTCAAGAGCATCTTCTGGAAGCTTGTGAAGATGGATTTGCCGGATGCAAATGGGTGCAGAAATCTGGGAATCCGGGAAGGGTTTACGCTTGTGGCACCGTCCCATGACGCATCCGAGTCAGAAGGCATCAAGGCACTTCTCGACCTCCTGATGGGAGTTACCCACCCTGAAACTTCGATGAGAGGTCGAGCCTCGTTCGAGTCGTAGAACGTTCATTCCCAGTAGGACAGTCTCCCAAGACTGTCCTACTTTTTATTTATTTCCATCAGCAAGAAACCTGCCTACTACTTCCCCTTCTCCATCAGACCGTGAGCGAGAGTGGCAACAGTGAGGCCGAAGTCACGTACACCAGTAGGGTTGAAGCCCATGATGAAGGTGATGAGTGCTAGGTGTGCTGCAAGGACGAAGGAGATCACTCTAGCTTGGAAACCGATTGCCAAGAGTGATGCGAGAACGATCTCGAAGATAGCGTTGATCTTGACCAAGGTAATAGCAGACAGGCTAGTGATAGAGACAGCCCAAGCTGGGATAGCCATAGACCACAAGTTGGTATCCATAAGCTGAGAGACACCGAAGTATATATAGACTACAGAGAGACCGAGACGCAGAGTGAGTAAACCAATTTTTTCTTGTGACATAAATATTTTATTTATAAATTATGAGTATCATTTTACTATCCTTTGGTAAAAGGCGCTATAATACAAGGTATGAAGAAATTCCTCATCCTCATCATTATCCTCACCCTCGGGTTCGGGGCTCTCTATTACATGAGAGGAGATAATGAGGGCGCCACCACTCAGAACGACTCTGGAGATAAGGTCTTCCGCCCAGATCCCAAGAGCGCCACTTTCCGATTCGACGACAGCTCTGTCACTCTAAGCAATGGCAAGGGGGTGGAGAAGGATGGCAACACAGTCATACAAGAGACCAATCTCCTAGATGAGCGAGCTTACGGTGACCTCAACTCAGACGGAGAAGAGGATGCTGTGGTCCTTCTCTCCCAGTCCGGCGGTGGCTCAGGTGTCTTTATCTACGTAGCTGGATATGTCTCTGGACCAGTAAGCTACAAGGGCACGAGCGCCATCTTCCTTGGTGACAGGATCTCGCCTCAGTCTGTATCTGTCAGTGGAGGCGTAGTGACAGTGAAGTATCTGGATAGGAACCCAGACCAAGCCTTCGCCGAAGAGCCGACAGTCCCCACCTCCAAGCAGTTTATCTACAGGGATGGAGAGTTTGTAGAAAGATAGATTCTGTGATTTAATTACCCCCTATCCGCCTGAATGGGCGGTTTCAATATGGAAATACGCAATATCGCTATTATCGCCCACGTCGACCACGGCAAGACCACCCTGACCGACGCCCTTCTCCGTCAGAACGGTATGTTTGCCGAGGGTGAGTCTATGGACTCTAACGCTCTCGAAAAGGAGCGTGGTATCACCATCTACTCCAAGAACACCTCCCTTTTCTATAAGGACACCAAGATCAACATCGTCGACACCCCCGGTCACTCCGACTTCGGCTCCGAGGTCGAGCGAGTCCTCCGCTCTATCGACACCGTGCTTCTCATAGTAGACGCTCAGGAAGGTCCTATGCCCCAGACCCGCTTCGTACTCAAAAAGTCTCTTGAGCTCGGTCTCAAGCCTATCGTCGTCATCAACAAGATCGACAAGCCAGCCTCTCGCCCAGACTGGGTCCACGAAGCAGTCCTCGAACTTTTCCTCGAACTCGGTGCGAACAACGAGCAGATAGACTTCCCTACTATCTACGCCATCGGTCGTGAGGGTGTCGCGATGAAGAACATCGGTGATGAGAAGAAGGATCTCAATCCTCTCCTCGATATGGTTCTCGCCCACGTCCCTCCTGCTACACAAAACCTAGAGGTGCCAGTCCGTCTCCAACCATTCAACCTTGCCTACGACAACTTCCTTGGACGCATGGCTATCGCTCGTGTGTATGAGGGTGTACTCAAAGATGGCCAGGAAGTCTTTGTGAAGCAACAGAAGGGTGGTGAGTTCAAGGGCAAGATCACCAAGCTCTTCACCTTCGAAGGCATCAAGAGGAAGGAGGAGCCTGAGGCTATCGCTGGAGACATCGTTATGCTCGCCGGTCTCCCACAGATCTTCATCGGTGACACCATCGCCGGAGTCGAGAGTGCAGAAGCTCTACCTTCTATCAACGTCGACGAGCCGACCATCTCTCTCAACTTCCTAGTGAACAACTCACCGTTTGCCGGACGTGAGGGCAAGTTCGTCACTGGTCGTCAGATCCGTGAGAGACTCGAGAAAGAGCTCGAGGTCAACGTCGGTCTCAAGGTCGACTTCTCTACCTCCGACTACTACACCGTCTATGGTCGTGGAGAGCTCCACATCGCTATCCTCTGTGAGAACATGCGTCGAGAGGGATTCGAACTCCAAGTCTCCCAGCCGAAAGTTATTATCAAGGAAGAAGCTGGGCAGAAACTTGAGCCATTTGAGGAAGCGGTCATCGACGTACCAGAGGACATGAGTGGAGGTATCATCTCTGCACTTACTACCCGCAAGGCACAACTTATGGATATGAAGAGTGAGAACGGCTCCACCCGTCTCATCTTCGAGGCACCGACTCGTGGACTACTCGGCTTCCGCGGAGAGTTCGTAGTGATGACCAAGGGTCTCGGCATCTTCTCCTCTCGCTTCATCGGCTTCAAGTCTTATGTCGGAGCTATTGAGCACAGAGATGTCGGTGCCATGATCTCTATGGAGCCTGGTAAGTGTCTCGCCTTCTCACTCGACAACCTCCAACAGAGAGGCACTCTCTACGTCGAGCCAGGAGATGAGGTCTACGCAGGACAAGTGATAGGTAACGCAGTAAAGGGTGAAGATATGTATGTAAACCCAACCAAGGGCAAGCAGCTCACCAACATGCGCGCCTCTGGCTCTGACGACAAGGTCTACCTTGTGCCAGCGCTGAAGCTCGACATCGAGCGCGCGATGGAGATTATGAATGACGACGAATACATCGAGATCACCCCCCTCTCCGTCCGCCTCCGCAAGGTCTTCCTCACCCAGACCGATCGCAACAAGGCTCAGAGGAAGGGGTAGAAAAATCTTATCCCTAAGGTTATTTTATATTTCTGTCATTTACTTGACTTTTTATGTTAGGTGTGCTACTATATAAAGAGGAGGCTACGGATGCTTGTTTACACGCGTAATTCGGTCTACGTCGTCCGCTCCAAAGAGACGGGCGAGTTCGAGATGGAGCGACTCACGGGGAACGACATCTCAAAGATCGGAATCGGCGAGAAGACGGTGGCGAAGGAAATCAGAGTGAAGGTTGGTGAACGCATGACCTTCGGAGATTTCCAGACGACGACCGTCTTGCGCGTCGACGCCTGACGACAAAGGATTCCTGCACTTCTCCTCAAAAGAGTGCTCCTCACCATGGAGGTCAATGGTAGCCCGACACACGTCGGGTTTTTTCTTTGTCTAAATTTTATAATCCCCCACCCTTGAACCCAAGGAAAGACCTAGGATGACTATTGACATATAGATTATGCCCTGATATTGTGCTCTGTCTGGAGGAACCCAGATGCACACACAGGGACGCCACCGCAAGGGTGGCAACAGCAAGCGGATCCGCACCCACGGCAGCCGCCGGCCGCCGAAGAAGTACTAGAACGCACGATGAACAGCCCGCAACGACATGAGCCAGAGAGCTCAAGTCGTTGCGGGGCTTTTTTATTTTTATATTTTGCATTCCCTTCAATCCTTTAGAAACTTAAATCTCTAACTTGACAAGTGCTTAGTAAGTGTGCTTTTATTAAAAAGGAGGTATTCCATGCGCACTCTTGTGAAGTTGGGCTTTCTTGTCCTTACGGTAACGACGATCGCCTGTACTGAAAACAGCCGGGTCAGAAAGTTCGGTGGGACAGCTACCACTCACCTCCCTCGGTGTCACAAACTCGTAAACGTGACATGGAAGGGTGAGTCGGACCTGTGGCTTCTTACAAGACCAGCCAGACCGGGAGAACGGGCTGAAACTCACCAGTTCCAAGAAAACAGCTCCTTCGGTCTCATAGAAGGGACCTTCAACATCGTCGAGGAGATCGATCCCAGCTGTTTCAAGTAAGCACCCTTCTTCTCCTTATGGGCCGCGACAGCAACACGTCGCGGCCCTTTTTCTTGTCTAAATTATATATTCCCCCACTCTTGTCCTCTTGATACTCCACGCTAGGGCACCGCACTTCAAGATCTTCCCCATCTCGTGTGCCAAGCCGCGGATATAAGTACCACTCGAGACATCTGCAGTAAACTTCAAAATAAGAAAAGTCTCGTTCGGTCTCGCCACCAGAGCATTCTGCCAAGCGCTCACAATCTTCTCCTGACGGAAGTCTCCTGCCACGAGACTCACCCTCTCTATCACATCTCGCAAGATCTCTCGACCAGTGATCGCTCGTGTATGAATATGATTGAGAGAAAATATTTTGATCTGTCTCTCTGGAATATCTATCTCCTCTATCTTGTTCTCTCTTGCCCACATAAAGAGAGACTTACCCGAGACGGTACGAGAAGAGTAAGCAGGATACTCTTGAGTCTTCTTCTGAGAAATTTTCCCCAAGAGAGCACTCATCTTCTCCTCCAGTTTGTGAGGAAACTTGCCCACCTCGCCCACCAGTCCCAAGATGTCGTAAGTGTCACTCGAGAATTGCCAGAGCACTTCGAACTCATACGTCTTATCGAGCTTGAGATACTTCTCCTTATCTCGCGTATTGCCAGCCAAGACTAGAAGCAGTCCCTCTGCCATAGGGTCGAGTCTACCGAGGTAGGTCATCTTGGTATCCTTGTATTCCGGATGCAGAGACTTGAACCTATGTAGGCACTCGAGAGGTGTCTCACCTAGGTTCTTATAAAGCTGTAAGATTTCGGCTTTTTCGCTCATTTCGGTATAATACCTCCATATGACACTTAGTACAGAGCCCTACAAAGGAGTACAGGACTTCTACCCCGAGGATATGAGGGTTGAGAACTTCATCTTCTCTACTTGGAGGAAAGTGGTTGAGAGCATGGGTTACGAGGAGTACAGCGCCTCACCTCTAGAATCCGCCGAGATCTACAAGGAGAAATCGGGCGAAGAGATAGTCAACCAGCAGATGTTTACCTTCACCGACAAGGGAGGTAGAGAGGTGGCGCTACGCCCAGAGATGACCCCCACCCTCGCTCGTATGGTGGCTGCTAGGAGAAAGTCTCTCAAGTTCCCTCTCCGTTGGTATTCTATCCCCAACCTCTTCCGATATGAGAAGCCACAACGCGGACGCAGACGCGAGCACTACCAGCTCAACGTAGACCTCATGGGTATTGACGACGTGAGTGCTGATATAGAAATGGTTTCTGTTGCTCACAAGATAATGAAAGCATTTGGTACAGAGGATAAGGACTTCGAAGTCCGTCTCAACTTCCCCACTGGGAGTAAGGAGGAGCTAGAAGCATTTATCGGTAAACTGAAGGAAGTGGGTATCGAGAATGCGAAGATAGACGAAACTCTCGCTCGCGGACAAGCCTACTACACCGGTATCGTCTTCGAAATCTTCGACACAGACCCAGTCAATGGTCGCTCAATCTGCGGTGGTGGTCGCTATGACGACCTGCTCAAGATCTTCGAGGTCGAACCAGTGCCTACAGTTGGCTTCGGTATGGGAGACATTGCACTCAAGGACTTCCTCGAGACACACAAGCTCTTGCCAGATGCGTAAAGTAGTCTTCGACATTGAAACCAAGAACTTCTTCAGAGACGTCGAGAAGATCGACATCTCTCTAGTTGCTATCTATGACTCAGAGACAGACTCGTACTCTTCTTATCTAGAAGACGAGCTCAGCAAACTCTGGCCCATACTAGAGCGAGCAGATGTACTCATCGGCTTCAACTCCGAGCACTTCGACATACCGGTACTCAACAAGTACTACTACGGTGATCTCACCAGACTCAAGAGCCTCGATCTACTCAAGGAGATCAAGGATAGCTACGGACGCAGGATGAAGCTCGACCAACTCGCCGAAGGTACTCTGGGCAAGAAGAAGTCTGGCCACGGCGCAGACGCTCTCAAGTGGTGGAAGTCTGGTGAGATAGACAAGATTCGCGAGTACTGTATCGACGACGTCAAGATTACCAAAGAGTTGTATGATTATGCTCTAACCCATCAGAAGCTCGTCTTCAAAGAAGGCTCAGAGCTCAAGGAGATTAAGCTCAACACCGCCGAGTGGGAGACTCCTGTAGAGAAGAAGCTCACCTTCTCAATGCCATTCTAAACTTATGCTCGATACTTTATTTATCTTCGGTGCAGAGAAACTTTTCCTCCTTTCTCCCCTCATCGCCCTTGCCCTTTTCTACAAAGCAGGGAGGGAGAAGAAAATCGAGATACTCATCTTCGGCTTCTTCTCTCTGCCACTCACTTACATCTTCGCCTTCGTCGCGAAGTCGGTCTACTACAACCCACTCCCATTTGTCATACGAGGATTCGAACCTCTTATCTCCCACGCACCGAACAACGGCTTCCCTTCTGACCACGTGCTTCTCCTCGCTTCTATCGCCTCGGTCTTCGTCTTCTTCGACAAGAAGCGGTCTCTCCTCTTGTGGTCCGTGGCCCTCATCGTAGGCGTCTCGAGGGTCTATGTAGGAGTCCACCACACCGTCGACATCGTCGCTAGTGCAGTCATCGCGGTAGTTGCAGGGCTTATCGTCGAAGCTGTCTTGCGCTGGAGAAAGAGTGTATAATCTGCCCTATAAAACAAAATATCATGGAAGAAAAAACATCATTCGAAAGTAAGTTTCTCATCCCTCTCGCCATAGTCGTCGCAGGAGCTCTAGTCGCAGGAGCTATCTATATGGGCGACAAGTCTCCTAGTGCTGGCTACCCATCTGGACAAGCTAAGCAAGAGATCGAGTTTGACGGTCTAAGTGACAAGGACCACGTCTTGAACGGTTCTTCTGCAGAAATCTTTGTCGTCGAGTACTCTGACACTGAGTGTCCATTCTGTAAGGTCTTCCACAACACCATGAAGAGCGTCCTTAGCATCTACGGCAACAGAGTAGGTTGGATCTACCGCCAACTCCCTATCCCTCAACTCCATGCTCGTGCCATGAGCGAAGCTATCGCTACAGAGTGTATCGCAGACCTTGGAGGCAACACAGCCTTCTGGAGTTACTTAGACAAGATCTTCGTTGCCACCAACTCCAACGACTCTCTCGACCCAACCCTCCTCCCCAAGTTTGCCAAGGATGTAGGAGTAGACACCACAGCCTTCAACAACTGTGTGAAGGATCCCAAGATAGAAGAACGTGTGAAGGAGAGCATCGAAGCAGGCTACGACGCTGGTGCCCAAGGTACTCCCTACTCTCTCATCGTAGACAAGAAGGGCAAGGTTCTTGAGACGATAAACGGTGCGGAACCTCTCGATATGGTCAGGGTAAAGATCGACGCTCTACTCAAGTAAGTGTTATCCAAAACTGACTACATCATCTGGCGAGACTGCCACAAGAACGCATGGATCAAGATCCATAAGTATGAGATCTATAAGCAGAAGCCTCTTTCGGCCTTCGAACAACAGATCATCGAAACGGGTAATGAAGTAGACCTCCTTGCTCGCGACCTCTATCCCACGGGTGAGTACCAGAGAAGGTTCGAGGTAGATGGCTACCTAGCCATCACAGACATCCTGACCGAGTCTCCTGAGGGCTACCATCTCTACGAGGTCAAGGCGACCAACAGTATCGACAAGAAGACCCACCTACACGATCTCACGTTTCAGTACATTGTACTGAAACGTTCAGGTCTCAAGATAGCAAGTGCAAATCTAATCCACCTCAACCCCGAGTACGTAAGAGATGGGGACATAGAACTGCACAAACTCTTCGAGATCGAGGACATGACAGAGACCGTCGAGGGTATGGCAGAGGAAGTATCCGCCGAGATGAAGCTCGCCAAGGATTACCTCGAGAGCGAGAAGGAGCCCGTAGGACCCTGTGACTGTCTCTATAAGGGTCGCTCGGCGCACTGCACAACCTTCTCATACTCGAACCCCACTATCCCCGAGTACGGCGTGCACGACCTTACTCGTATAGGGCTCTCGAAGAGAAAGCTCACCGAGCTTGTAGACTCACACATCTTCGAGCTCAAGGATATACCCGAGACTGCCGAGCTCTCAGACATCCAGAAGAACCAAATCTGGACATACCTAACAGGTAGAGAGATTATCTCTAGAGAAAACATTGCCGAAGAACTCGACAAGCTCATCTTCCCTCTCTACTTCCTCGACTACGAAACCTTCCCTGCAGCTATCCCGCGCTTCGACGGCTTCTCTCCGTACAACCAGATCCCCTTCCAGTACTCGCTCCACATTTTAGACACACCTGATGCTGAGCCAAGACATTTAGAATTCCTTTATACAGAAAGCGGTGATCCAAGCCGAGCCTTCGCCGATAGTCTGATGGCAAACATCGGTCCAATAGGTAGTGTCGTCGTCTGGCACAAGGACTTCGAGTGTGGACGCAACCGCGAATTAGGAGAAAGAATCCCAGAATCTAAAAATTTCTTCGCTGACCTAGAGGCTTGCATCTACGACCTAGAGGTCGTCTTCAAACAGCAGTACCATGTACACAAGGACTACTACGGCTCAACCTCGATCAAGTACGTACTCCCAGTCCTTGCCCCAGAGCTCTCGTACAATGAGCTAGTGATACGCGAGGGAGGCTCCGCCAGCCAGAAGTGGAACGAGATGATCACTGGCGACATCTCCCCCGAAGCTCGCGAGGACATCGCTAAGCACCTCAAGATCTACTGCAAACTCGACACCTACGCGATGTATGCAATATGGAAGAAGCTATACAGTCTAGTGAACTAAAAAGAGCGCCGAGTGGCGCTCTTTTTAGTTTTATCTTAGTATCCTCGCAACCTATCTATCTTCTCGTGCTGTCTAATCTTCTCATGTGCCTTCGCTTCGATCTGTCTGATACGCTCACGAGTGACGCCGAAGACCTTCCCCACTTCCTCTAGGGTGTGAGTATAGCCATCGAGTAATCCGTGACGCATCTCGAGGATCTTCCTCTCCTTCGGAGGTAAATCGTTTAGGATCTCACGCACTTGGTCTGAGACAATACGACGAGAGGATTCTTGATCTGGAGAGAGAATCTTATCGTCTGCGAGGAAGTCTCCGAGCTTGCTCTTGCCATCGTCACTGTCCTCACCTACTGGCGCCTCGAGAGAGACTGTCGACTGGTCGATCTTCTCAATCTGGTAGATCTTATCTACATCGAGGTTCATCTCCATAGCGATCTCCTCCTGCAGAGGCTCACGACCGAGGTCTTGAGTGAGGCGTCTCACTACCTGCTTGTACTTCGCGATAGTCTCGACCATGTGCACTGGCACACGGATAGTACGACTCTGATCGGCGAGAGCGCGAGTGATAGCCTGACGAATCCACCAAGTGGCGTACGTAGAGAACTTGAAGCCCTTAGTCCAGTCGAACTTCTCCACAGCCTTGTGGAGTCCGAGGTTACCCTCTTGGATAAGGTCTAGGAGAGTGAGATCTGGGCTACGGTTGGCATACTTCTTGGCGATAGAGACGACGAGACGTAAGTTTGCCTTCATTAGAAGGTTCTTGGCATCCAAGTCCCCTGCCTCGATACGCTTGGCAAGTTCCTTCTCCATAGAGCCAGCGATAAGTGGGTACTGACCGATCTCGCGCAGATACATCTGGATAGAATCGTAGGAAGAATCGCTACTACGACCATAAGCATACTTCTTGTCCACCACTTCCTCTGACACCTCGAGAAGTCCACCTCCTTCTAGGATGTCGATCCCCATCGTGTGGAGTTTCTCATAGAGTTCATCGAGGAACATGATGTCCGTCTCGATAGTTGGAAACTCTTTCAAGATCTCGTCGAATGTGACGAAGCCTCTCTCCTTACCTCGAGTGACGAGTCTGTCTGTCCTCACCATCTGGTCCACCTTATGCTTGGTTGGTTTGACCTTAGCAATCTTCTTTGCTTTCTTTGTAGTTTTTAAAACTTTTTTTACTTTGCCCTTCGTAGCTTTATGCGAAGTAGGGACTTTCTTTGTAACTCTTTTTGCAAGAGTTTTAGTGGTCTTCTTATTCTTTTGTTTTTTGATTTTCTTCAAAGTATTCAATCTTCTATTTTACAATATCTTTCAACTTCTTGTGCAGTTCTGCAATCTTCTTCAAGAGTTCTTGCGCAAGACTCTCCTCCTTGAGAGTCTCAGCCTCAGCAAGTGCCACGGCAAGACCCTTGAGTTCATCATGCGCATTCTCCTCTGCTAGGTGAGCAAGTAGTTCGTCCTCCTCTCTCCTTAGAGCTGTAGCCTCATCAGAATTCTCTGTCACCTCTTTCAACCACGTCCTCACTTCTGTGAGACGTTCTTCTACAATTTCTTTCCTAGTCAGATGAGATTGTGGTGGTAGGATGTTGGGGACCACATCGGCAGATTTTCGCACAATCTCAGCTGACTTCATCCTCCTCATATCTTCCCACAATATTTCTTCCTTGATCCCTGTACGCTTACCGATAAGCGAGAGAAAGTGGGACTTCTCTATCGAACTCTCAAGGAGGGCAACGAGTGGTAAGAGTTTGTGTTCTACCAGTTTGCCAAGCTTCCTGTGATCCTTCTCTGTCTTGAGAATATTTCCCAAGAAGTACTCGATAGCTGGGAGAGACTTCCGCAAGATCTCCTTCCATTCATCCTTGTTACCCTTGACCACATCTGCTGGGTCGAAACCTTCTGGGAGCTTCGCCACCTTAGGCTCAAGTCCCAGAGCAAGAGCGAGAGTGGCAGCCTTCTCGGAGGCCATCTCACCCGCCTTGTCCCCATCGAAGGCAAGGATAATCCTCTTCGACAAGCGCTTGAGTCTCTCCAAGTGTTGTGAGGTGAAGGCGGTACCAGAAGAAGCCACGGTGTTCTCTACCCCCGCTTGGTGCGAGAGCACCAAGTCCATCTGACCCTCGACGAGGATAGCGTAGTCCTGTCTACGGATCTTGTCCTTGGCCTTATCTAAGCCGTACAAGACCTCACTCTTGGTAAAGAGTACTGTGTCAGGACTGTTCAAGTACTTAGGTTCAGTCTCCTTCGCAAGGGCTCTCCCAGAGAAGGCTATCACCTCCCCACTCGCATCAGAGAGGGGGAAGATGACTCTGTCTCTGAAGACGTCGTAAGGTTCTTTCGCTCTAGTTCCGTCAACCGGTTTGACGAGTCCCGCCTTGAGCATAAGCTCCTTCGAGTAGCCCACCTGCAAGAGGTGCGTGTAGAGTGCTCGCCACTCCGCCGGAGCATAGCCCAATCTCCAATGCTTAACCGAAGACTCATCTATCCCACGGCTCTTCAAGTACTCGAGAGCGGTGGGAGTATTCTTGAGCTCATTTTCAAAGAACTGCGTAGCCACTTCTAGAACTTGTAGGATCTTCTCCTTCTCATCCTTCGCCTCACGCGCTTCTGGTCGATAATCTATCTCGACTCCCGCCCTCTCTGCGAGAGACTTCAAAGTCTCTTTGAACGAGAGACCCTCAAGCTCCTCGACGAAGGTGAAGATGTCCCCCTTCGCCCCACAACCGAAGCAGTAGTAACTCTGTCTTGCAGGCGAGACGAAGAAGGAAGGTGTCTTCTCGTTGTGGAAGGGGCATCGCCCTTTCAAACTTGCCCCCGCTTTCTCGAGTTTGACGTATCCTCCGACTACCTCAGCTATATCTAGCCGAGCTTTGACGGTTTCGACATCGCCTCGCATATTAGTTGCTCTTTGTATCCTCCCTTAAAGCCTGTGCCCGCTGGGATGAGGCGTCCAATAATGACATTCTCCTTGAGGCCCACCAACTCGTCTTGTACACCCTTGATAGCAGCTTGGATGAGAACGCGCGGAGTGTGCTGGAAGGAAGCCGCTGAGAGGAAGCTTGACCTAGAGAGAGAAACTTCGGTAATACCCATGATCACCGCATCAGCCTTGGCCTCTTCTAGACCCTTCTCTCTCAGAGTGTTGTTGACCACAGTGAGCTCAGAGAGTTCAACCACGTCTCCACGAGTGAAGTGTGAGTTGCCGGCATCCTTGACCTTTCTCCTTGAGAACATCTGTCTCACGATGAGCTCGATGTGCTTGTGAGACACAGCTGCACCTTGAAGTTCGTAGAGCTTACTGACCTCGTGGATAATGTAGTTCTCTGTCTTCTCTCGACCCGCGTAGCGGAAGAGTTCATCGAGATCTGCAGAACCGTCTGTGAGGATGTCTCCCTTCTTGACCTCCTGACCCACCTTGATCAGAGGTACGCGGATAGCAGAGACAGTGTACTCGTTGTCGAGCTTCTTGCCCTTAGTCTCACCAGCTTCTGGTGCGATCACGATAATACGATCGTGACCCACAACCTTGATCTCAGAGACGAGACCATCCAAGTGAGAGACCACAGCAGGATTCTTGGGCTTCCTCTTCTCGAAGATTTCTTCGACACGAGGGAGACCCGCAGTGATGTCTCCAGCAGCTGATGCCACACCTCCTTGGTGGAAGGTACGCATCGTAAGCTGTGTACCTGGCTCACCGATAGCTTGAGCAGCAACAGTTCCTACAGCCTCACCGAGCTCGATTACCTTGTTGTTACCGAGGTCGATACCGTAACACTTCACACAGATACCGTGAGTAGACTTACAACCAAGCGGTGAGCGGACATGCACTGACTCGACCGCTGACTTCTCGACAATCTCAGCATCACCCTTAGTGATGAGGTGCCCCTTCTTGAAGATGACATTGCCAGTTGCATCGGCAAGATCCTCAGCGAGGAAACGGCCCTTAACATTCTTAGAGAGAGGGATCTCGATACCAGAAGCAGTCTTCCTGTGGATGATAGTGCCATCCTTGGTACCACAATCTTCCTCGGTCACGATCTCATCCTGTGCCACATCGAAGAGACGACGAGTGAGGTAACCTGCCTTAGCAGTGTTGAGTGCGGTGTCAGTCAGACCCTTACGTGAACCGTGAGTGGTGATGAAGTACTCGAGAGGAGTAAGACCTTCCTTGTAGTTCGAGATAATTGGGAACTCGAGAGCGTCACCTGAGACGTTCTGGATGATACCCTTCATACCCGCCATCTGGTTTAGGTTACCAAATGATCCTCTAGCTTCTGAGTAAGTCATGTCGTAGACAGAGTCCTTGGGAGAAAGAGTAGCTGGGATAAGCTTCTCCACTTCACCCTTAACCCCCTGCCAGATCTCAACGGAGCGGATAATACGCTCGTGTTCTGAGAGCAAACCTTCGTTGTACTGGTTTAGCACTTCACCTACCTGTGCACGACCCTTCTCGATGAGAGACTTCTTGCCTTCTGGCACCTTCACATCTGTGAGACCCCAAGTAGTACCAGACTGAGTAGCGTACTTGAACCCGAAGGACTTGATCCTGTCCATGATTGCAGGGACGTTCTCGATACCGTAGCGCTCGATAAGATTATCGACAAGCTCGGTCATCTTCTTCCTGCTCATCTCATGGTTGATAAATGGGAAATCCTTTGGCAACACTACGTTGAAGAGGATACGACCCACTGTCGTCTCGAGCTTGTTGCCTTCGAAGCCGTTATACCTCTCGGTATCTGAAGGGAGGATGGTAATCTTGGCGCGCAAGTCGACTATACCGAAGTCGTAAGCAGTTATCGCACTGTTTGGAGAAGAGAAGTAGCGTCCCTCGCCCTTCTCACCTGGGATCACACGAGTCATCCAGTAAGTACCGAGCACAATGTCGAGAAGCTTCGCAGAGAGAACAGCTTCGCCGTTACCAGGCTTAAGGATGTTCTTGTCCGCTGCCATCACGAGACGAGCTTCTGCCTGAGCTTCCTCAGAAAGAGGCACGTGTACAGCCATCTGGTCACCGTCGAAGTCTGCGTTGAAGGCAGTACAGACGAGTGGGTGAAGTTGGATAGCGTTACCTTCGATGAGCACTGGCTGGAAGGCCTGTATACCGAGACGGTGGAGAGTAGGTGCGCGGTTAAGCAATACGTACTTACCACGGGTCACTTCTTCAAGGATGGCCCAAACTTCTGGGATCGCGTCTTCTATCAGACGACGAGCTCCTGGGATGTTGTAAGCCAACTCCTTCTTCAAGAGTTCAGAGATGATAAACGGTTTAAAGAGCTCAAGTGCCATGTGCTTAGGCAGACCACACTGGTGGAGCTTCAACTCTGGACCGACGACGATCACCGAGCGACCAGAGTAGTCGACACGCTTACCGAGAAGGTTCTGGCGGAAGAGACCGCGCTTGCCCTTGAGGTTGTCAGAGAGACTCTTGAGAGGACGGCGCTGAGACTGGTTACCAGCGATAGAAGAGTGACGGATAGTGTTGTCGATCAGAGCGTCGACCGCCTCTTGAAGGATTCTCTTCTCGTTCCTAAGGATAACGTCCGGAGCATTGATCTCCTTCAGTTTCTTCAAACGATTGTTTCTGTTGATGACGCGACGATAGAGGTCGTTTACATCGGAAGTAGCATAGCGACCACCATCCAAGGGGACCATCGGTCGGATAGCTGGAGGGATCACTGGGATACGGATCATAAACATCCACTCAGGTCTGATCTTAGAATTGATCATCCACTGGACAGTAGACATTCTCTTGTTGAGACGTGCCATCTCTGTAGCAGGAGCCTTCTCTACGCTAGCCTCGAGATCCTTGAGAAGTTTGTTCAGATCGGTCTTCTTCAAGATGTCGTAGATAGCTTCAGCACCAATACCTGCTTCGAAGATAGTTGGGTACTTCATAGAGGAGCGGTGGTACTCAACCTCATTTAGCACGCGACCGGGAATGAGAGACTCGATGTCACGCTTGGTGGCGAGAGCGAGTTCCTTTAGAGCGGCTTTGGACTTCTCATCCTGAAGAGACTTGATCTTGGACTTAAACTCAGAGTCGAGATCTCTAAGCACTCTCTCCTTCTCACCTTCGTTGATAGAAGTGACGATGTATCCAGCGAAGTAGATAACCTTCTCGAGATCTGCGACAGGGATACCCATCACAAGTGAGATTCTCGAAGGCACGTTCTTGAGGAACCAGATGTGAGCGACAGGAGAAGCGAGCTCGATGTGGCCCATTCTCTCACGGCGGACGATAGAGCGAGTAATCTCGACTCCACACTTCTCACAGACAATCCCCTTGTAGCGGATACCGCGATATTTGCCACAGTAACATTCGAAGTCCTTGTCTGGACCGAAGATCTTCTCGTCGAAGAGACCGTTCCTCTCACTTCTCTGGGTACGGTAGTTGATGGTCTCTGGTTTGGTCACCTCACCATAACTCCATTCCTTGATACGTTCTGGGGAAGCAAGCTTGATCGAGATTGCGTTGAAGTGGTTCATCTCTGTGCCTGATGTATTTTTGTATGTACTCATATTGGTTTTGTTAATCAAGCTTACTCTTAGCTGATAAATCGCTCATCCCATCCCCTGTTTCGAGATCGATGTCGAGAGCAAGACCCTTGAGGTTGTTCAAGAGAACGTTGAAGGAGGCAGGAAGGTTTGGTTCAGGTATCTTCTCGTTCTTGACTATCGCATCGAAGGCTGCTGAGCGACCGATGATGTCATCTGACTTGATAGTAAGCATCTCACGAAGAGTGTGACCTGCGCCGTGACCCAAGAGGGCCCAGACTTCCATTTCTCCGAAGCGCTGACCTCCGTTCTGTGCCTTACCGCCGAGTGGCTGTTGAGTGATGAGAGAGTAAGGTCCGATAGAACGCATGTGGATCTTGTCCTCCACCATGTGGTGAAGTTTGAGCACGTACATATAACCGATAGCGATAGGCTGGTCGAACTTCTCACCAGTACGTCCGTCGAAGAGAGTGACCTTGCCGTTCTCTGGGACACCCGCCTTTACAAGCTCCTGCTGGATTTCTTCCTCAGTTGCACCGGCAAAGGGAGGGACGATGGCCTGATAGTTCAAGGTATGTGCTGCAAGACCCAAGTGCATCTCCAAGATCTGACCAAGGTTCATACGAGAAGGCACGCCGAGTGGTGTGAGGATAACGTCGATAGGAGTACCATCTGCCATATATGGCATATCTTCTACTGGGAGGATCTTGGAGATAACACCCTTGTTACCGTGACGTCCGGCGAGCTTGTCACCGACAGAGACGTTTCTGAGCTGTGCTACCTGAATGTGAATTTGCTTCAAGATACCTGAGTCGAGCTTGTCGCCCTTCTCACGAGAGAAGATCTGGACAGAGATCACGCGACCACGCTTGCCTCCTTCCATACGCTTGGAAGTATCTTTGACATCACGAGCCTTCTCGCCGAAGAGTGAACGGAGAAGACGTTCTTCTGGAGTAAGTTGTGACTCGCCCTTAGGAGTAATCTTGCCGACAAGGATGTCACCAGGGCGTACTTCTGCACCGACGCGGATGATACCGTCCTCTGCAAGGTTCTTGAGCTTACTCTCACCGACATTTGGGATGTCGCAAGTAGTCATCTCTGGACCGAGCTTGGTGTCGCGGACATTGACGGTAAACTCCTCGATGTGGACAGAAGTAAACTTACTCTTCTCTACCAAACGCTCAGAGATAATGATGGCGTCTTCGTAGTTCGAACCTGACCAAGACATGAAGGCTACGAGTACGTTCTGACCGATAGACATCTGACCCTGATCTGAAGTGGAAGTGTCTGCAAGGAGACCTCCCTTCTTGACCTTCTGACCCAAGTCGACTGAAGGACGCTGGTGGAAGGCAGTGAAGCCGTTGGTCATCGAGTAATTCACAAGAGGATAAGCATGTTCCTTGCCCTTATCATCCTTGACCTTAATCATCTTGGCATCTACATGAGAAACAGTACCGGCAGTTTGTGAGAAAATCACACGACCAGTGTCGCGGATAGCGACTTCCTCAATACCAGTAGCCACGAGTGGCATCTCTGGAACGACACAAGGAGTAGCTTGCTTCTGCATGTTCGAACCCATGAGTGCGCGGTTGGCATCGTCGTGGTTTAGGAATGGGATCATTGAAGTCACCACGGAGAAGGCTTGGTTGGTGGCGACGTCGATAAAGCCAACCTGATTTCTCGGTACGGTCATAGGAGTACCCTTGTGTCTTACCTCAACCATGTCTGGTACAAGGACATCATCCTTGACCTCAGTAGCAGCGTGAGCGATGTTGAAGTCCTCTTCCTCGAGAGCATTGAGATACTTCACTTCACCAGTAATCTTGCCGTTCTCGACTACTGCGTAGGGAGTCTCGATCATGCCGAAGTCGTTCAAACGAGCATAGGAAGCCAGGCGGAGGATGAGACCAATGTTGGGACCTTCTGGAGTCTGGATGGGGCAAAGTCTGCCGTAGTGAGAAGGGTGCACGTCACGGACCTCATAACCAGCACGAGCACGGTTTAGACCACCAGGACCTAGAGCAGAGACGGTACGCAAGTGCTCAAGCTCTTCGATAGCATTGGTCTGTTGCATGAACTGTGAGAGCTGGTTGGTGGTAAAGAATTCCTTGATACGAGCTTGGAGAGGCTTGGGGGAGATAAACTGAACCGGTAGGGTGACATCGGTGTCGATGGTGGACATCCTGTTCTGAATGTTTCTCTTGATCTGAGCCATACCAACACGGATCTTCTGCTGGAAGAGTTCTCCAACGAAACGTACTCGACGACTGCCGAGGTGGTCGATGTCATCTTCCTTGGAACCCGGAGTGACATTCAAGTGGATAATATGGGAAATGATAGTGGTGATGTCCTCAAGAGAGAGGGTGCGACGGTCGATCTCCTTGGCACTCTCCTTGAGACCGAAACGGTTGTTGAAACGGAAGCGACCTACGCGAGAAAGATCGTAACGCTCTCTGTCGAAGATAGACTGGACGAACTCACGGGCGTTGTCAGCCGCAGCAAGGTCGCCATCTCTGAGACGGCGGTGAATTTCGATACAAGCCTCATCTACCGAAGTAGTATGATCCTTGGCAAGGGTCTTCTCTATATAAGGCTTAACTTCTGGGTGACCCTCGAAGAGAGCGAGAATCTTGTCGTTGGTGGCTACACCGAAAGCACGGAGAAGAGTGGTGACTGGAAACTTCCTCTTCCTGTCGATACGGACATACATAGTGCCATCGAGGTCTGTCTCGATCTCGATCCAAGCACCACGACCAGGGATGATCTTGGCTCCGAAAGTCTTCTTGCCCTTAAGTTCCTGTGAAGTAAAAGAAACTCCAGTAGAACGAGCGAGTTGTGGGACGATAACGCGCTCAATACCAGAGATGATAAATGTACCGTGACCAGTCATGAGAGGCAGGTCAGCCATAAAGATCTCCTGCTCCTTCTCGGTCTTCATCACCAAGTTCTTGAGCTTCACACGGACCTTGAGAGGCGCCTCGTAGGAGAGCTTCTTCTCCTTCGCAGTGTACTCATCTATCTTCGGAGGAGCGAGCTCGAAGGAGACGAAGTCGAGTTGGAACTTCCTCTCTGAGAAGTCCTTGATGGAAGTGAACTCGTCGAAAACCTCCTTGAGACCCTTCTCAATGAGCCAAGCAAACGAGTCTACCTGAGAGACCACGAGGTTGGGCATCTCTGTCAGAGGTTTGCGGAAACGGCCGAAATACTTCTTCTCACGAGGACCCGAATTGGTAGTATCCATAGACAAAAAAATCTTAAGCACACGCAAATAATGCGAAGCTCTAGTAAAGGCTAGCTATTAAATTGAGAAGCGTACTGCAATTGACCCAGTTGCACACACTTCGTGGACATAACTCAATCAGGTCGAAGTTGAGGATAGTCTACTCTCATCGAAACTTCATGTCAATAGTGGTAAGGGAAAGATATAACTCCTATCCTTTCTTCTTCTTCCATTCCTCAATCTTGGCTCGGTGACCAGAGAGGAGTATCTTCGGCACCCGATAATTCTTGCCCTTATAAGTAAAGACCTCTGGACGAGTATAGACGTCCGCACTCGCCACTCGCTTCTCCTCGAGAGAGTCGAAGTTGCCCAAGACTCCTTCTACCTGACGAGAGATGACGTCGATCATAAGCATCGCCGGTAACTCCCCTCCTGTGAGGACAAAGGGGCCTACAGAAACCTCCTCCATTTTGAAAATCTTCTTGACCCTCGCGTCTATCCCCTCGTAGCGACCGCAGACGATAATGATGTGCTTAAACTTCTTCGCCACCTTGCCTGCATACTCGTTGGTAAACTGCTTACCACGTGGAGCGAGGAAGATTATTTTGGCTTCACCCTTAGCTTTCTTCAATGCAGACTCAATAGCCTTCGCCACAGGCTCAGCCTCTATCACTAGCCCCGGTCCACCGCCGTAAGGAGGTCTGTCTACCCTCTTCCACTTGTTCTCTACGAAGTCGCGAGGATTGTAGACTGAGACCTTGATCTTCTTGTCCTCTATCGCACGCTTAAGGATCGACTCACCAAGGTAAGAGTCGAAAGACTTTGGGAATAAGGTTATTAAATGAAAATGCATACTCTTACTCCTTACTTCCTACTCCTTACTCCAAATCTAGATCGTCTAGAGCTTGGTCGAGATCCTTGGTAGGAGCACTGTTCTCAGAAACTCTCCTGCTACCGTAGCTTACACCAGTACTGGGTTCATTGATCTTCAAGTTGATACGAGCGTTGTTCTTCATCCCTACCACTCTGAGGAGGATACGAATAGCCTTCGCAGTGTTGCCTGCGCGACCGATCACCTTGCCCATATCTTCTGGATTCACATCAAGAGTCATAAGCACACCCATCTCATCCACGGTTCTCTTGATCTTTACATCATCTGGATTACTGACCAGAGACTTCACCACATATTCTAAAAATTGAACGTCATCTATCATTGCCATATTCGTTAGAGGATAATCAGCAAATCACCGTAAGGCACACCCACATTGTATCACCTTCTAGGCAGCTGGGGCTTCCTCTGGAGCAGGGGCTTCGACAGGGGTCTCTACTGGCGCTTCTACGACTGGTTCGACTGGAGTTTCGACCACTGGAGCCTCTACGGGAGCTTCAGCAGGAGCCTCAGCGACTACTTCTGGCTCAGGAGCAACCTCTGGAGCCTTCTCCTCTACTACCACTGGTGCAGGGACTACGTTGTCGGCACCGACGTGAGTCTTCTTGCCCTTGATAAGCCCCTTCTTGATCAGGAGGTTCGAGACAGAGCCGGTAAGACCTGCGCCCATAGAGATCCAGTGCTTGATGCGGTCACCATTGAGAGCCTCGTTGGTCTTCCTAGGGTCATAGGAGCCGAGGATCTCGTTGAAGCGTCCTGACTTGGTGGAGTTCTGTGAGTCGGTCAAAACAAGCCTGAATGACGGGCTGTGCTTCCTTCCCACTCTCTGAAGTCTAATTTTTAACATGGGCTATAGAGTAACAAGAAAAGATAATAAGGTCAATTTATAAAAAGACACCCCCGCCCAGCCGAAGCTAAGCGAGGGGGTGATACGGTAGAACACGGGGCTAGGTTCTTATCCTCCAACTAAGTCTTCCGACGAGTTGGAATTACCCTTTTAGGGACCTTGCGGTCGACCCTAGTGTTCTATACGTCCCGACCGTGATCAGGATTGACGAAACTGCTTGAGCGAGGCGGGAAGACTTCTTCCACCAACTCGCGAACCATCCACTCGACGAACTGCATGACTTCTTCGATCGGCACGCCGATCTTGGTTGCCTGATTTCCGATCTCCCGCTTCATATCGGGCTTCAATCGGATACCTTCGCCTCGGAGTCTGTCCATGAGCAGAAGAAGAGCGATCTGCCCCTTTCTCTCTTCGGTCATACGAATCATACGACGCCTTTCGTGAAAGTACGCTGCATGCCCTGCAGTTAGGGAGATTGGCTATTATGCCTATCTAATACAATAATACACCTAAATTTATAAAAAGTCAAGTATAATAACTCTCACCTATAGCTCTTTCTCTGCTTCCAAAAATTCATCTAGCTCACCATCTAGTACCTTCTCCACTTGAGCAGTCTCTACACCCGTCCTATGATCCTTGACCATCTTGTACGGGTGGAGGACGTAGGAGCGGATCTGGTTTCCCCACTCGATCTGGGTCGTCTTCGAGATATACATCCCCTTCTCCTTCGCCACTCGCTCTTCCTCAAGCATCTTGTAGAGCTTCGCCTCGAGCATACGTAGAGCCTTCTCCTTGTTCTGTGCCTGACTCCGCTCGGTCTCTACGTGCACGGCGAGGTTGGTAGGGATATGCACGAGACGCACGGCAGTCTCACGTTTGTTGGCATTCTGCCCACCCGGACCACTCGAGCGAGAGAGCTCGACTCGGATATCTTCTGGAGGGATCTTGACCTCGTCTGCCTTCTCGAACTTCGGGATCACTTCGACCATAGAGAAGGATGTATGACGCTTCTGAGAAGCGTTGAAGGGTGAGATACGTACAAGGCGATGCACACCGGACTCATTCTTGAGCGTCCCGTAGACACTCTTACCATCCACCTCGAGAGTAATGTTCCTATACCCACCGTGATCATTCTCATTCTTGTGTACCACAGAGTAGCTCCAAGACTTGCGGGCGAAGAGCTTGAGATACATCTCGAGAAGAATCTTGGAGAAGTCTTCTGCATCATCTCCTCCGGCACCAGAGAAGATGGTGACGATAGCAGAGCCCTTGTCATACTTCCCCACGCCTTCGAGCTCATCCTTCAGACTCTGGAGCTCTCTGATAGTCGCTTGCGCGACGTCCTTGTCCGACCAGAAGTCAGCCGAGCTCATCCGCTCCTCTATCGCAATAATCTTCTCTTGTAATTCTTCTTTAGTAGCCATGATATATGTGTGGAGCCACCTCGCAGGATCGAACTGCGGGCCCCGGCTTTACGAAAGCCGTGCTCTACCAACTGAGCTAAGGTGGCAGTGGTAGATAAAATCTATCACTGATTAGGCGCGACTCCAAACTGATCCCGAGGTATCGCAAACTTGCTGATAAGCTCCATATTCAAAGTATTCCTCTTCAAGAAAATAATGTTATACGAGTCTACGAAGACTGGCACCCAACTCTCGTCACGCAGTCTCTCGCTCAAGAACTTCTGCCCCCAAGGAGTGTAGTCTCTGTGTGAGAAGAAGATAACATTAAACCCGTACTGCTTCTCGAGCTCACGCCACCTCTCCTCACTCTCTTGAGGGAGGATGTAGCCTCGGGAGAAAAACTCTTTGTTGTACGCCTCGGGTCTGTTGTCTACGTAGACCTTCTCCTCTGGGTACAGGTGGTAGATGAGATACCCTCCTACGTCGTAGTTGTTGAAGATGAGTCCAGAAAGATGGTTACCTCTAAAGAAGTCTGCCGAAGCACTCTGACCCGAGGCTAGTCCCCAACCAATCCTATCTTTGCGCTCCAGCAAATCCTGCGAACCACTGATAAGAGAGAAGACGGAGACAAAAACCACCAAGAGAACACAGTAATCGAAATATTTCTCTCGAGAAAAGTTGTAGAGAAAAGTAGAGAGCAAGACCAGAGCAAAAAGGGAGAAGAGGGCGATATGTCTCACACCGAAGTACGAGATTACTAGTAATACCAGCGTAGACACAGTGATAGAAAGTGGGACACGAAGTCTACCCCATTTCGCACCCACTACTGCCAAGACAACTCCCACCCCAAGTATCTTGTAGAGCAGGAAGTGCATCCCTTGGGTGAAGTTTATCCCCTCAAGGAATCTCACCGACTGGTTCTCCACAATCCTGTATCCGTAGTCTTGGAAGATCTGGAAGGGATAGAGAAGAAGCTTGTATCCAAAGGGGTTCACCAGTGCAAGAAGGAAAGAAGCAAGCGAGATATAGAAGATCTGAGAGAAATCGTTCTCCATCCCTCGAACCCTCTTGACCAATTCTTCTAAGCCGAAAGAACCCAAAATCAGGAAGCCGAAAACGAACCCGATGTGTAAATTGACCCAGAGGAGAGTGAGTACTGGCAGGAGCCAGAGGTGCCGACGGAAGAAAAGTAGGTTCAAAAAGATCCCAGAAAAGAAGTATGTCCACATCTCTGGCCTCACCTCCGCTCGATAAGCGAGAAGTGGAGTGAGTAGAAATACGAGAAGACTAGCCAGATAGAAGTTCGAAAGTTTGCGCGCCACATTCCAGAAGAGAAGGATGGAAGAGATAGAGATCAGGACGTAGAAGATCGAGAGACCGACAAATCCAGAAAGATATTCCACCAAGTAGAAGACGACCCCACTCAACCAGTGGTGGTTTACGAATTCTGCCCGAGGCATCGTATAGGAGAAGAAGTTCGTATGAAGCACTCCCCACTTCTCTGCCCAAGGCGCTTCTACTAGCACACGACCATTGGCAATGTGACGCCCAAGATCTGCAGTAGATAGATCTATCTGTGAGGAAAGGAAGAAGCCGGACCAAGTCAAAACTAAGAAGAGAACGACAACTTTGAAATAAAGTGGGCGCATTCGGGAGCCAACAATCGGGATCGAACCGATGACCTCGTCCTTACCATGGACGTGCTCTACCAACTGAGCTATGTTGGCCAACTTGGCTAGTATAGCCAAAAACTTCCTTTTTAGAAATATCCTTGCTTTCGGACTAAGGGGAACGTAGCATGGATTATAGACACTAACTGGAGGTTTGAATGGAGCTCGCCGACCTGTACCGGCAGCTTGAGAGCCTGCCGATACTAAAATTCGCCTTGACCGGCTTGGCTGGAACCTGCATTTCTTTCCCTCTATACCTTCTGCTCAACAGCAAGACAAGTTGGGGTATCGCGATCATTTCGAGAACGACCAACATCACAGCTCAAGCCGTCGACTTTCTCCCCCACAAAATGTGGAGCTTCATTGACGGTTCAAGCTTCAACACATCGGAGACATTTTGGTACTTTGTCCTCGCTGTAAGCTTCCTCGAGGTTGAAGCTAGAAGTCTGCAACACCTTGTCCACAAGCGCAGGATCCACTTCGCTCACGCTTGGGTTGTGGTGCACATCTTCACATTCTTCGCCCGCTTCTCCCTGATGCGAGCAATCTTTTTCTTCTTCTGACACCGAGTCCCATGTGGGGCTCGGTTTTCTTTATCTCAAACTCAACTTGGTGAGAGAAACCCTCTCTAGAGCATCTTTGGCAAGCATGACTCCTATAACAACCTCAGCAAGTAAAACAACCTTAAGTGCCAAAACACTCTGAGAAAATGCAGTACCGAAGAATGCTAAGGCGCTACCACTAGCCCTCACCGCGGTGACAAAATTGGAGATGACACTCAGTACATCTACTTTGTATAAAAAGACAGCAGAAAGAAGTACAAATGCAAAAGTCTTGATAAAGAAAGGTTGCATCATCTTCCGCAAGAAGTAGACCGTATAGACGCGGATCATAATACTTCTCTTGAGTTCTAGTTCGTTATATTTTTTCATAAATTCTGGTTTTGGATCAGAGCTTTCTTGAAGCTCGACTTGGCTCTATGCACCCGCACTCGCATAGTACTGTCGGTCACCCCCTCGAGTCTCGCCAAGTCTTGGTAAGACTTACCCTCTACTACAAGTGGGTACAAGAGTCTGGCTGCGCTCGCAGGGATCTTCGAGAGCACAGCGAGGAAACGCTCTAGATGCGATTCTTCTACCACCTCATCCACATCTCCCACAAGAAGAGTCTCATCTAAACTCACATCCCCTCTCGCACGCTTATGCTTCTTGTAGTGAGAGTAGCAAGTGTTGAGAAGGATCTTATAAGCCCAAGAGGAGAAGGCGGCGCTCGCTCTGGGCTCAAACTTCTCTGCATTGAGATAAATCTTGACGAACGCCTCTTGGACCACGTCTTGTGCATCTTCATCGGTGCCTAAAATTGTTAGAGCTTTCCTGATAAATGGAGCTTGGTAGCGGTCCACGATGCGGGCAAAGACAGCTGGGTCAGCGATACTCGAGAAGAGTAGTTCTTGATCCGACCGCTTTGTATCCTCGTGTTCTACCATCGTTTGGAAGGGTTTCTTATGCCCTCACTATATATAACTCTGGGAGAAAGAGAAGTGTTACATTATACGAACATAAAAAGAGGGTTCTTAGAATTTAATCCTCAATGTCTTCTAGATCATCATTCATATCATCTTCTATATCTTCGAGCTCATCGGCGATATCCTCATCTTCGTCGTCACCATCCTCCAACCTCTTCTTCTCCATCTCTAGAGACTTCTTCTGAACTTCCTTCTGAGTTTCCAACTCTTCCTTCTCTGCCTTCAAACTACTAAGCGTCTGAGAAAATGCTTCTATCTTGGAGGTATCGCCACTTTTCTTGGCTAACTCAAGCTCCTCCTTCACCGCTTCTATATCATCTTCGAGAGAATCCTTGGCTGCTTCGAAAGAAGTTTCCAATACTTTTTTAGAAACTTCGAACTCACCCTTGAGAGCCTCAGACCAATGACTGACATCCTTACCCCTCTTCTCTTCTTCATCTACAAGCTTAGAAGCCTTCGAGAGATGTTTCTCTAGCCTCTCCTGTGCCACACTGAGACCCTTGGCATCGACATCCTTGTCCTGCATTTCTATCTGTATTTCGGCAATACGTTCAGCTGCGAATCCTACTTGAAGGCGAATCTTAGTCTCAGGACTAAAGGCAATTAACTCCTGCAAAAACTCTCCAAGTCTATCGACGAAGTAGAACGGGCTCTGCGGAGTAAGACCTGCTACTGGAGGAGTGTTAGTAGCAGTCTGGGCAGAGACGAAGATTGGAGCGAGTAAAAGTGCGATAACGTATTTGTTTATTTTCATAGTTAAATTATAACATGTACAAATAGACTTTTTAAAAGAAGAGCCGCACACTCCTCCAAGTGTGCGGTCGGGTAACTTGCCTCAGGATTGAGGACTTAGACGCTGGACTCTTCGAGAACATGGAGCTACATGCGGAACGAGGGCTTGGGCTTGCTGGCGACACCGAGCGGGGCACGACCGGCACCATCGATCATGCGGATCTCGTCACTACCCCTGCGGGTCCATTCGCTGTCACAGTTGTTGCAACGGAAATGGGTCACACTGACCCCTAACTTCCCATTCTGATGCGTCCCGTTGTAAGTGGACTCATCACCACACTTGCACCCAGAGTGTGCAACACTGGCAACCTCTTGGAGGGTGTCCTCCTCCATCTCCTCACCACATTCCGGACATTTCATGCCATATCCCCCTTATCTGCTGTATATTATGGTACTTATATGGATAAATGTCAAATAAGATTGGGTAGTGGATGATGTTAGAACTAAGATAATACAAAAGATTCATCCACAACCCATTTCTTGTCTCCTTCGTATCTAAAAATTGTTATGTTATTAAATGGCAAAACAAAGTTGGGCTTATCAAGCTTGTCTGTATATGCCCATATTTTATTTATCTCTTCTGGGCTAAGTTTATAAGCTAAGGTTGCGTGTGGATGCCAATTCGGAAAATCTTCAGTTATGCCAGTCATATTTTTCAAATCTTCTCTTAAATCCTCTACAGCATTGACTACTGATTTATCAGCATCAATCTTCGCAAAGACCACCCTGTCATCAAAGCGGTCAAAATCTGATATATAAAAGTTTCCTGATGCTTTACTTTTTTGAACCCAATTTTTAATAAAGTCTCTTATACCACTTATATCCTCAACCCCCTCAGGGTAAAAAATGGTTATGTGAGGAGGAAGTTTCTCATAAATCTTCCAAGTATTAAATTCGTCTGAAATTTTCTTTGCAGTACCTATATGCCATTCTCCCACTTCACCAGAAATTAAGTAGCCAATAAAATACTTCATACAAAAAGTATACCAGAGTAACCTTCCTTCACTAAAGCTCCAGCTGGACTCCGCGCTTCAAGTCCCATCCTGCCATAGGCAGCAAAACAGCACGGAAATAATCCGTGCTGTTTTGTCGCTGCGCGAGTGATGGGACTTGAACCCACGGCCTCTTCCGTGACAGGGAAGCGCTCTAACCAGCTGAGCTACACCC